>CAZWLT010000026.1:0-15966 GCA_964634915.1 uncultured Clostridium sp.
GAATATCGAGCAATCTTTATTTTTTTGAGAAAGCTGTTTTGCAGTTTCAATACCGCTCATTCCGTCCATTTCAATATCCAAAAACACAATATTATACACAGTATCGGACTTTAACAGCTCTCCGGGAGAACTGAAAGCATCAATACTATGTTCTATTTCCTTTTCATTCAACACTTCATCAATAAGCGTCAATTCGCTTTTCAACGCATAGTTATCATCATCGCATATAGCTACATATAGCATCGTTTATCATCTCACTATCAATCCCAATAAGTATATATTATAATAAACCGTATAAATTGTCAACAAAGATACTGAGAAATTCCTTTGTTATTAAGCCTGCTTTTTCAAAAATTCATCAAATTTCAATATATGATTATTTGCCGAGGCAATAATATTCTTGTTTAGTTCAAACGGTTTCGCATTTAAAACCTTTTTTATCACCTCGTCCGCATTGAAAGCATTATAAGAATATATTTTATCGCTATATCCGATTTCGGCAAGCGCGTTTTCCGTCTTTTCGGAATATGATAAGGGCACAAACGGAATACCCATTCTTGCCGCAAGCACATTTGAATGAAACCTTGCTCCAAGTATAACAGAGCATGTTTTCATTTCGGCAAGCATATCGGGAATGTTTTTATATACAGCCGTCTGAGCCATATCCGCGTACTTCATATTCCGGCAAACTCTCAAAGACGCAAGCTCGTCGTTTTCTTCACCTGTATTAAAGCATAAGATTTTAACCTTATTGCCGGTCTGTTTTATATATCCGTCCGCAACCTTCGCAATACCGGCGCAATCCATACCGTTTCTGACCGCTATACCAAGCGCTCTCTCGCATGGCGCGTCGGGAATCATCCCGTCCGGCAGCGCAAATACCATATCGGGATATTTTACGCAGTTCTTATTCTTCGCCCTTTTTGTGATATATTCATACGAAAATTCATCCCGCGCCGTTATAAAATCATATCCGCCTAGCTGACTTTGTATAACTTTTTCAGCGGCTATATTCACAAACGGACTGATATTGCAGTTCATTGCCGCGCGTATGGGCGCGTACGTGTTTTCTCTGCGCATGTCACGCAGACGGTACAATATCCCCTTACTGTTATGAATTAAAAATCCCGAACCTGTCACCTTCAGGTATACGTCAAAACCGCATTTTGCCGTTGTGTACCGTACGTTATCCATATCAAGGTTTTCATGCGGCGTATATAAATCATGTCCGGCAAGTCCCTTTGCCGAAAGCAAGAGCATCAAATCATCGCCAAGATTATTATCCGCGTATCCGTCAAGCAGAATCTTCATAACCGCAACCTCCCGACATACTTTTTCGCAAGAATTTTCTTCCCCCTTAAAGGCAAACCTCTCATCGCAAAAATAAATATCCTGTGCTTCATTTTGCATTTGCGTTTCAATGCCGCCGTAAGATAATTTTTAAACTCTTTACTCAAAAATACATTTTTCGCTGTTAATGTTTCCGTACAAAAGCCGATGTTATAAATTATAATCATTGCCGCCGTATATGACGCGGCGCTTTTCATTTCATTGTCCGCTCTTTCCGTGAATGTACGGAACAGATTACATATCCCTTCAAGTCTTTTTTCCGCATCGCCATGCAAATGGCTGTTTTCATTCTGATAATAATTATAGTAGGGCTTTTTTATAAAACTTATCGTTTTTATATGGCTTATCAGTTCAAGATTAAACAGCAAATCCTCTGAAAATATCTCGCGCGTATCATGGAATATAATCCCCGATTTGTCGAGTACGCTTTTCCTTATCAGCTTGTTGCACACCTCATAGCTATGGCGGCATGGCGTAAAATACAAATCTGTGTATTCTCCCCTGTTTTTTATCTCAACCGTTTCATCCGCGCTCTCAATCTGGACTGTCTTTCTGCCATCGGCGTATATATCATAAAGATTGCACTGCACAACATCCGCATTTGTTTCCTCCGCCCTTTTGTACATCGCAAAAAGCATATCGCTTTCAATCGTATCATCCGAATCGACAAAGGCTATATATTTGCCGCCCGCAATACTCATACCCTTGTTACGCGCTCCGCCCTGTCCTTCATTTGGCTGCGTGATAACCTTAATTCTGTTGTCTTCTATACTCTCCAGCACAGAAAGAGTGTTATCCTGCGAACCGTCATTCACAACAATAACCTCTATATCGGAAAGAGTCTGACAGAGTATGCTGTCAACGCATCGTTTAATTGTTTTCCCGCCATTATACACAGGTACTATCACACTCACAGCAGTTTCCATAATATTCCTCCATCTTTTTTATGTGCTTACATGATATCACAAACAATATTTTTTGTAAATACTTATGATTGACTGCAGCGCAAAAGCATGATATACTTAATAATGGATTATTATGTAAAGGAGCGCGGATGTTATGAAACCAACGCTTAGTATCATTGTGCCTGTTTACAACGTCTGCGCTTTTCTTGAAAAATGTGTAAACAGTATACTCTCGCAGACGTTCAAAGACTTTGAGCTTATACTGGTTGATGACGGCTCAACAGACGGAAGCGGCGAATTATGTGACAGCTTTGTAAAGCGCGACAGCCGCGTCAAGGTTATACACAAGGAAAACGGCGGCGTCGTAAGCGCCAGAAAAGCCGGCATACAGGCAGCTTGCGGCGAATATGCCGGATATGTTGACGGCGATGACTGGATTGACCCGCATATGTACGAGAAAATGATGTACTTTATGAAAAAGCATAACTGCGACCTTGTTATGTGCGATGTGGTGCATGAAAGCAAATCGCTTCCTCTATCCTCCGGCGGCACGCGTATTGATATATCAAACGGTTATTACAGCCGCGAAGAGCTTGAAGAAAAAATACTGCCGAAGATGATGTATGCCGGTGAATTTTACAAGTTCGGTATTTACCCCGTTATATGGAATAAGCTATACAGACGCGAAAAACTCATAACTCATCAGATGGCAATTGACGACGCGATAAAAACAGGCGAAGACGCCGCCTGTGTTTATCCATACATACTGAATTGCGGCAGTCTGTATTTTATAAAGGATTTATCGCTTTACCATTACAGACGTTCGCGAAACCAGATGACAGCCGCATATGACGAAACGTATTTTGAACGGTTCAAGGCTCTGTATAAATTCTTTTCTCAATCGGAGATTGCTTATTCTCCGTATGCAAATCAGCTTGACTATTACTACTCATATCTTATAAAGACAAGCATAAGCAACGAGCTGAAAAAGGGAAACGCGGTTTCATTTATTAAAAAGCTGAAAAATATAAAAGATATTTGTAATTTTGCAAAACAAGAAGGATTTATCGGTAAAATCAGAATTTCCGCGCTGCACCACAGGCTTTATTTCAGATTGGTAAAAATGAAAAAGCCTCTCCTGCTTGTCACGGGGATTTATATAACACGATTTATTCAAAGGATTTTCGGGAGAAGAAGATGAAAAAATCTTATCTGAAATCAGGCTTTATACTTTCGTATACGGCAATATTTATTCAAAGTTTAATAAGTATCGTATACACGCCCGTTATGCTCCGCCTCCTTGGTCAGAGTGATTACGGGCTTTTGCAGCTTGCAATTTCCACGATTGCCAATCTCGGTATACTGAGTTTTGGGTTCGACAGTTCATATCTGCGTTTTTACTCGCAGTTCCATGCCGAAAACAATAAAAACGGTATTGCGGTTTTAAACGGTATGTACTCAATGATTTTCGTTGCGGCGGCTATACTGTCACTCATCGGCGGCGGAATTATAACGTTCAATGCCGGATTTATTTTTTCCGATACAATGTCCGCATACGAAATGTCGTCGCTTAAAGTTCTTTTAGGAATAATGACGATTAATCTTGCGCTGTCATTTCCATGCAGCATCTTTGACTCATACGTGGTATCACAGGAACGGTTCACATTCCAGAAAATACTTATTATCATAACCGCGCTTCTTAATCCTCTTATGACGCTGCCCCTTTTGCTCGCCAATGGCGGTTCGGTGTCTGTCGCGGTATGTATGACGGTTATAACTTTAATTAAGCTGATTGCCGGCTTTATTTTCTGCGTGAAAAGGCTTCATATGAAGTTTTGCTTTACATTTGACCGCACGCTTTTCAAACGTCTTTTCATTTTTTCGGTTTTTGTGTTCCTTAATATAATAAGCGACCAACTGAACTGGAATGTGGACAAAACGCTGCTTGGAATGTTCATGGGGGCAGATAACGTCGCCGCATATTCACTCGGCTCGCAGTTTAACAGCTGCTTCCTGACATTTTCATTCGCTCTTGCAACGCTCTTTTCACCGCGCGCGTACAGAATCGCCGCGCTAAAACACAACAAAAAAATTTTGTCGGAATTCTTTGCGCGGTTCGGAAGAATTCAGCTTTCGGTTATGGCGTACATATTTCTTATAATCCTCGCGGTCGGCAAGCCGTTTATGAGGATATGGTCGGGACTTGATACGAATATCCCCTACTATGTAACATTGCTTCTGATTTCACCGCTGCTTATCACCTCAATACAGTCTATCGGAATTGAAATACAACGCGCAAAGGATTTACACAAATTCCGTTCTGTATTGTATTTTATAATCGCGCTCGGTAATGTTCTTATCAGTATTCCGCTTTGCATACGCTACGGCGAAATCGGCTGCGCCGCCGGTACTTCTCTGTGCCTTGTAATCGGAAATATCATTATAATGAATTTTTACTACCACAAAAAAGTAAAGCTCGATATTATTTACTTCTGGAAAGAAATTTTCAGACTCCTGCCCTCATTCATAATGCCCGTCACAGCAGTTATTGTGATAAGGCAGTTTGTGACTGAAAACATACTCTCAATCATTATCGGCGGAATTATTTTTACAGCTATCTATCTTCCGTCAATATGGTTTATCGGAATAAGAAAAGATATATTAAATAAAAAAAGCAGTTCATGAGTTGATTGAACTGCTCATTCTGTCGACAATTTTTATTTAGCGGTATAATTGGATTTGAGGTTGTAGGGGCGACCCTTGCGGTCGCCCACAATATTGTGGTATTTTCCAAACGGGCGACCGCAAGGGTCGCCCCTACAAACGCACGCCATAAGTTATTCCTCATTAAAGATTAGCTTTCAAAAATTCTTCAACAGCTGCCGCCGCCTCAGTCTCATCAGACCCGTCAATCTTTACCGTGATTGTCTGACCGCATTTAACTCCAAGTCCCATTACAGCAAATATTCTCTTTGCGTCGCCGCTCTTGCCGTCTTTTTCAATCGTAATTGATGACTGATACTTTGACGCTTCCTTTACAAGAACACCTGCCGGTCTTGCGTGTACACCCTGCGGATCTGTGATTGTGTAATTAAATTCTTTCATTTTCTTATCTCCTTTTAATTATTATCTTTTATTGGTTTTTTTAGCAATGCAAGCAAGAACATTGTCACTACCGAGCCTGCCGCAAGCGCAACAAGATACATTGGCCAGTTACCGACAACCGGAAATACGAACACACCGCCATGAGGCGCCATCAGTGTACAATTAAACAGCATTGAAAGCCCTCCTGCCGCTGCCGCGCCGATTGCCGTTGCCGGTATTACGCGTAACGGATCAGCCGCCGCAAACGGGATTGCGCCCTCTGTGATAAACGAAAGTCCCATGATATAATTTGTGATACCTGACTGACGTTCTGCCTTCGTGAAACGGCTCTTGAAGAATGTTGTTGCAAGCGCGATACCAATCGGAGGCACCATACCTCCTATCATAACAGCCGCCATCATGTCATAGTTGCCATTAGTTATCGCCATTGTGCCGAATACATATGCAGCCTTATTTATAGGGCCGCCCATATCAATGGCCATCATACCGCCAAGAACAATACCCAGAACAAGTTTTGATGATGAACCCATACTGTTCAGAAGCGACGCAAGTCCGTCGTTAACAATACCGATTACCGGATTGAATACGAACAGCATAAGAGCGCCCATTATGAATATACCAAGTACAGGATACAAAAGCATCGGCTTTATACCCTCAAGACTTTCAGGGAGCTTTGAGAATATCTTCTTGAGAAAAATTACGATATATCCCGCGGCAAATCCCGCAGCAAGCGCGCCGAGAAATCCTGATACTGTTGAGCCTGACGCGTTGAATACCGTGTTTGCAAGATAGCCCTGCAGGCCGCCGCTGTATGCGTTGGTAAACTCAACAATTCCGTTACCTGTTGATGCCAGCATACCGCCGACAAAACCAACCGCAAGTCCGGGACGGTCCGCAATTGAATATGCAATATATCCGGCAAATACCGGCAGCATAAGTCCGAACGCAACTCCGCCGACTGTCTTGAAGAATGCCGCAACCGGTGTATTCATGCCGAAGTTTGACGGGTCTATTGTGAAATTATCAAGCAAAAACGCTATTGCGATAAGAATACCGCCGCCTATAACAAACGGAAGCATATGCGATACACCGCTCATAAGATGCGTGTATATCTGATGTCCGAAGCCTTTCTTTTCGTCTGACTTGTCTTCCTTTTCACCCTCTCCGCCTTTTGACCTGTATTCCGGTATATTGCTGCCCATTGCTCTCTTAACAAGCTCATCAGCTTTTGAAATGCCGTCGCTTACTTGTGTAACAATTACCTTTTTGCCGTTAAAGCGTTCCATAGGAACTTTTGTATCAGCCGCTACAATTATACAATCTGCCGCGTTAATTTCCGCATCAGTAAGTACATTTTTCGCTCCGCCGCTGCCTCTTGTTTCCACTTTTATTGAGCATCCTGCCTTTTCGGCTGCCTGCTGCAATCCCTCCGCCGCCATATAAGTATGCGCGATACCTGTCGGACAGCCTGTTACCGCAAGCAATCTGACACCGTTTGATGATGATACATTTTCTCCGCTTTCCTCATCCTCCGCGTCCTTTGCGTTTTCAGCCTTATCGATTACCGCAATAAACTCATCAACTGATTTTGCGTTTATAAGTTTCTGTGCAAATCCCTCGTCCATAAGAAGCACAGACAGCTTACTAAGCACGTCAAGATGTACATTTTCCTTTGTATCCGGCGCGGCAATCGCAAAAATCAATTTTACGCTCTCACCGTCGATTGAATCAAAGTCTGTACCATTCTTGCATACCATTGCGGCAAGTCCGGGTGTCTTTACGGCATCTCCCTTATAATGCGGAATTGCTATACCTTCACCCACCGCTGTTGTGCTTTCTTCTTCTCTTTTGCAAAGTCCTTTGATGTAGGCTTCCTTATCGGATATTTTTCCGCTCTTATCCATAAGGTCTGCCATTTTGCGGATTGTTTCCGCCTTTGTCATTGAACCGCCATTGAGTTCAACGCTCTCCTTTGCCAACAAATCTGTGATACGCATTGTTGTATACCTCCTCATCTTATAAATTTATTTTATTGTTTCGTAAACATTAAAAACCTCTTCCTTTGTCGCAAGCTCCTCGGAAAACGCGCTGGCGCTGCCTGCTGAAACTCCCATTTTCAGCGCGTACATGAAATCGCGCTTTTCCGCGTATCCGGCTATAAAGCCCGCTACCATTGAATCTCCGGCGCCCGTAGAATTAACAAGTTTGCCCTTCGGCGCTTCGCTTTCATATACCTCGCCGTTTTCGCCGACGAACACGGCGCCCTCGCCTGCCATTGAAACAAGCACGTTTCTTGCTCCCATTTCCCGCATCTTCTTTGCATACGGAACAACCTCGCTTCTTGTTCTAAGCTCCACGCCAAACACCTCGCCTATTTCATGATTATTCGGTTTAACAAGAAACGGCTTATATTTAAGCGCGTTCACAAGCAAATCACGCGTTGCATCCACTACTATATCAAGCTTTTTATCTTTGAGATAATCCATTATTTCACAATAAATCGAATCCGGCAATGATGACGGTATACTTCCGGCAAGAACAAGCGTGTCGCCGCAGCTTAGCATATCAAGTTTTTTATAAAGCTCCTTAACGGCGCTATCCGGAATATCCGGACCCTGTCCGTTTATCTCTGTTTCCTCTTTTGACTTGATTTTCACATTTATACGCGAAAATCCGTTATTCAGTTTTATGAAATCGGTTTTGCACCCCATTGCGTTAAGAATATTTTCAATTTCACCGCCTGTGAAGCCTGACACAAAACCAAGCGCCGTATTTTGTACTTCCATATTATTCAGCACAACCGACACATTTATTCCTTTGCCGCCTGCCATTATTTTTTCGGCGGTTGTTCTGTTCACCGCGCCGCTTATACATTCCGGCACCGTCATTATATAATCAAGCGCGGGGTTGAAGGTAATGGTATAAATCATATTTATTACGCCTCCTTTATCTCATATCCCATAAAATTCTCCGGCGCTTTTTCAGTTATTATCACCGCGTCGCCTGCCGATGCGAATGTCACTTTTGAAACCTTGCCGAACTTTGACGAATCGCATACCACAAAGCATTTGCGGCAGCGGCTCATCGCAAACTGCTTTACATCCGCCTCGCGTATGTCAGGAGTTGTAAGCCCTCTGTCGCGGCTCAGCCCGTTTGTGCCGAAAAAGCCTTTTGTGAAGTTGTATTTTGAAAGCGAAATTACCGCTTCAGAATCAATTATCGCCTCTGTTATTGACTTAATCTGTCCGCCGATTATATAAACATTAAATCCGCGTTTTGCAAGCTGTACCGCATGAGTCAGCGCATTTGTCACAAACGTCGCGCCGTCCGCGGTTATATAATCTATCATATATTCTGTCGTTGTTCCCGCGTCGATATACACAAGGTCGTTATTCTCTATGAGCGACGCGGCATATTTTCCTATCCGCTTCTTTTCTTCACCATATTCCGACCTTCTTGCGTTTATGTCCGAATCCTCCATATTCAAAGAAGAATTTACTGACATCGCGCCGCCGTGTACCCTTATTATGCGGTTACCGTCAGCAAGCGATATTATATCACGTCTTATTGTCGATTCAGACGCGCCGGTAAGCCGGACAAGCTCCTGATTTGTTATACTGCCGCGTTCATTCACAATGCGTACAATTTCTTCCGTTCGTTCTTCTGACAGCATTATCTTATCTCCCTCTTTTTTTGAATGTTTTTGACTGTTTATGATTATATTATATCATACTTTCGTTCAAAATCAATCATATTCATTCACAAAAATTATTAACTTTTCTTGTATGTTTTGCACATATACCGTCCTTTTTTAGTTATTTTTATATATTCAATGATTGTTTATGACTGTTTTATTTTCCCCGCTTTTATCAGAAATAATCATTTTTATATACGATGCTCCGATAATTATATATTTTTGGAATTATGTTGACTATTAACAGTAAAATGTGGTATAATATTTATGTTGTAATAATGGTCGGAAAAAAATAATATGGAGGTAAAATTAGTGGCAAAAGCTAAAAAACTTAAAATCATACCATTAGGCGGTCTTGATGAAATCGGAAAAAATCTTACCGCTATTGAGTACGGAAACGAAATTATAATGGTAGATTGCGGTATGGCTTTCCCCGATGATGATATGCCCGGTGTTGATATGGTTATAAACGATATATCATATCTTGAAAAAAACTGGTCGAAAATTAAAGGCATTTTTCTTACCCACGGTCATGAGGACCACATCGGCGGTCTGCCGTATTTTCTTAAAGCAATCAATGTCCCTGTTTACGGAACAAGACTGACTATCGGACTTGTTGAGCATAAACTTAAGGAACACAATCTTCTCGCAAGCGTAAAACTTGTGCGTGTAAAGTACGGAAACATTATAAAAGCGGGACAGAGCTTCTCTGTTGAGTTTATCCGCACAAACCACTCTATCGCGGATTCTGCCGCGCTTGCAATCAAAACCCCTGTCGGAACAGTTCTGCATATGGGTGACTTCAAAATCGACACAACGCCGATAGTCGGCGATGTGATTGACCTTACAAGACTCGGCGAACTCGGCAAGGAGGGAATTCTCGCGCTTATGTCTGACAGCACAAATATCGAAAGACAAGGATATGCTATGAGCGAGCGTACTGTCGGCGAAAAATTTGAACAGATATTCAAGGGCTGCAATAAACGTATTATTGTTGCTACCTTTGCGTCGAATGTACACAGAGTACAGCAGATTATAGACGCTGCCGCCAAGAACGGACGTAAGGTTGCCGTTTCGGGCAGAAGTATGGAAAACATTGTTGAAATCTCTATCCTTCTCGGTTACATGAAGGTCCCGGAGGGCGTACTTATTAATATTGACAATATAAAGAAATACAGACCAAATCAAGTAGTTATTATTACAACAGGCTCACAGGGCGAACCGATGAGCGCCCTTACAAGAATGGCATTCTCTGACCACCGCAAGGTTGAAGTCACAAAGGATGACCTTATTATAATAAGCGCAACGCCTATTCCGGGCAACGAGAAATCAGTTTCAAACGTTATAAACGAATTATTCAAAATCGGTGCGGAAGTAATTTACAGAGCGCTTGCAGAAGTACACGTCTCAGGGCATGCCTGTCAGGAAGAGCTGAAGCTTATCCTTTCGCTTACAAAACCAAAATACTTTATTCCGGTACACGGCGAGCATCGTCATCTTGTACTGCACAAGCAGCTTGCGGCAAGCGTCGGTATTCCTGAAAAGAACAGCTTTGTTTTATCAAACGGTCAGGTGCTTGAGCTTGACGAAAACAGCGCAAAGCTCGGCGGCACCGTTCAGGCAGGCAAAATCCTTGTTGACGGTCTTGGCGTCGGCGATGTCGGCAACATTGTGCTTCGTGACAGAAAACATCTTGCGGAGGACGGTCTGATTATTGTTGTTATTACCATTTCGCACATAGAAAAGGAAATGGTTTCAAAGCCTGACGTTATTTCAAGAGGCTTTGTATATGTTCGCGAAGCCGAATCCCTTATCGAAAGTGTGCGAAATGTCGCGGCGGAAAGCATTACAGAATGTCTGGGCAAACGCAATATGGACTGGTCAACTCTCAAGAGTACATTAAAATCGTCAGTCGCAAGATACATCTATGAACAGACTAAACGTTCGCCTATGATTCTTCCGATTATTGAAGAAATTTAAGATTAGAGAAATTTAAGACGAAAAAAACTGTCGGAGCATCAGCTTCCGACAGTTTTTTGCAGGGATATCACTTAAAAAGGAACTGCTCTGCGGGGCAGTTCCTTTAAATTTTATTCAATTGATTCAATAACCGCGTATTTTTTATCTTTTCTCTTATATACGATATTCATCTCATCGGTTTCCTGATTCTTATATACAAAGAAATTATGTCCAAGCAGGTTCATCTGAAGAATCGCTTCCTCCGTACTCATAGGCTTAACGATAAATCTCTTTGTCTTAACAATTTCAAATTCGTTCGTTTCCTCGCCCTCTGTGTATGTGCCGCCGCTTATAAGCATATTATCAAGAGTCGCGTCTCTCTTTATCTTCTTCTCAAGACGAGTCTTGTTCTTTCTTATCTGACGTTCGATTACGTCCACGATTTTATCAATAGCCGCAAGGATTTCCTTGTCGGATGCCTCTGCCCGATACATCATTCCGCTTGCGTAAATTGTCGCTTCTATATAATCATTATCCTTGATTGTTCCGATTACAACTCTCGCTTCAGATTCTTCCCTGAAAAATTTATCAAGCTTTCCCAGCTTCTTCTCTACGTAATCCTTGATTTTGTCTGTCAAATCATATTTTCTACCGATAATTTTAAACTTCATAAATTTTCACTCCTTGTTGTATTTTCAGAGTATTTATCTCTGTCAATATATATTTACCCCATATTTTTACATTTAAACATTTTTTTGATATTTTTTAGTTTTTTTTACTTGCTAAATACTTAAATATATAGTAAAATATTATCTTGGAATATTATATTTAATTTGAGGTGATTTTTTTATGCTCGGAATTATTATGACAATTCTTTTTACCCTGCTGGCAGTCTATGCCGTGTGGAATTATTCACTTTCACCGGCACTGGGTAAAGGAACAAAAAAGGACGGCAATGCCGTATACATTATCGCGGCGGTAACCGCGGCATTTTTACTGCGTGTTATCCTTTCAGCCGTTTACAAAGGTCATGAAACAGATATGAACTGTTTTATAGGCTGGTCAAACGCCATCTTTGAGCACGGCATAACAAAATTCTATACACTGGATATGTTCCACGACTATCCGCCGGGTTATATGTATGTGCTATATATTATAGGCGCCGCGCAAAAGCTCTTAGGCTTCTCCGGCGGCGCGTCATATGTGCTTGTAAAAATGCCCGCGCTGATATGCGACATTGTTACAGGTATTCTGATTTACAAGATTGCGAAAAATAAATTTTCAGACAGTATATCGACGCTTCTTGCGTCACTGTATATGTTTAATCCCGCGGTTATACTCAACAGCTCATTATGGGGACAGGTTGACGCTGTCTATACGTTATTTGCGCTGTTGATGATTTATTTCATAACCGAAAAGAAAATGCTTTATTCATATTTCATGTTTGCAATATGTATTTTCATAAAGCCTCAGGCTCTTATATTCACACCTGTGCTTATCGGCGGTATTATAGAAAATGTGTTCAGAGATAACTTTAACAGCCGGAAATTACTGAAGAATATCGGTATGGGATTGGCGGCTATTGCTCTTATATTCGCGCTTGCGCTTCCTTTTGGTATCGGAAATGTTATAGACCAGTATAAAGCAACAATGGCATCTTATCCGAACCTTACGCTAAATGCTTTTAATTTATGGGGCGCATTGGGTAAAAACTGGAGCGAGCTTACAACACTGACATCGGCAATCGGATACTTTTTCATTGCCGCTATTACGGTATATTCGCTCTATCTGATGATAAAAAGCAAGAGCAAATCAAAATATTATTTTGCAGGAGCATTTCTTTCTTTCCTTACTTACATGCTCTCTACAAAAATGCACGACAGATACGCGTTCCCCGCTATCGTTATGATGCTTATGGCATTCGTTACGGCGGCTGACATTAAAAACTTTATAATGTTTGTTATTATATCATTATCACAGTTTTTCAACACGGCATGGGTGCTTTTCATTTACGAAACAGATCCGAACACTTATTTCCGGTCGCCGACGATTATAATTGCGTCAATAATAAATCTTGCCGTAATGGCATATATCATATACCGGTCATACAAAATGTATGTTATGAATGGTATTGAAATTTATTCACAGAAAGCAAAAAATACGGCAAAACAATCTTCTTCAAAAAAGACATCAAAAAAAGCGCCTTCGAAAAATATAAACGCGCCCGTAAAAAAATGTAAATTATCTTTAAGCGCGGTTTTCCCGAAAATAACAAAAATTGATATAATCGCAATGATTGTTATCACCGCTGTTTATTCATGCGTGGCGCTGTATGACCTTGGCGATATGCACGCTGCGCAGACAGAATATATGCTTTCTGACGGAGATGTTACCATAGACCTCGGCGAAGATAAGGAAATTTCAGGTTTTCGATATTTTCTCGGTTCTTATGAGCTTGAGGATGACCGCAACATTTTAATAACAGCCCTGTCATCAAGCCATACTCAGACATTTTCAAAGAACATTACAAGCGGAAGCGTGTTCTGCTGGAATGATGAAGACGTTTCGGCAAACGCAAGATATATCACTCTTTCAACAAAAGGCACGGAGCTTTCAATAAAAGAATTCGGCATACTTGATTCTCAGGGTGAACCTATCACGCCTGTTTCCGTTTCTGAGCCTGCCGCAAACGCGATGTTTGATGAGCAGTACGAAATACCTGAAAAGTCAACATTCAGAAACAGCACATATTTTGACGAGATATACCACGCGCGTACCGGCTACGAATTCGTACACGGTCTGTCCGTCTATGAATGGACTCACCCGCCGCTTGGCAAAGTGTTTATAGCGCTTGGAATACTGCTGTTCGGCATGTGCCCGTTCGGCTGGAGAATTGTCGGCACTGTATTCGGTATTATAATGGTGCCTGTTATATATATGTTCGCCAAGAAACTGCTTAAAAAGTCCTGGCTTGCGATAGTTACCTGTCTGCTGTTCACGTTTGACTTCATGCACTTCGCGCAGACTCGTATCGCGACAATCGACGTATATGTTACGTTCTTCATCATGCTGATGTATTACTTCATGTATAAGTATTACTCGACCAGCTTCTATGACACGTCATTCAAAAAGGGACTCGGTATGCTTGCGCTGTGCGGAACGGCTATGGGATTTGGCATAGCGAGCAAATGGACAGGTATTTATGCCGGAGTTGGACTTGCCGTACTGTTCTTTATAACGATTTACAGACGCTACAGCGAATACCGCTTCGCGGTAAAAAATCCAAGCGGAGAAACAAACGGCATAAGTCATAAATTCATAGCGGACAACTTCAGTTCATACCTTAAAAAGACATTGATATGGTGTGTAATATTCTTCGTAATTGTGCCTGTTATAATATATCTGATTTCATATATACCATACCTGAACGCGCCTGACTCGCAGGGCTTAAAAACTATATTGGATAATCAGAACTCAATGTACACATACCACTCAAAAACGGTGCTCGGCTCAACGCATCCGTTCTCATCACGCTGGTATGAGTGGATTATTATGAAACGGCCGATTTGGTACTATTCGGGAACTGTTTCGGACACCGTCAAGGAGGGTATCAGTTCATTCGGTAACCCTGCCGTATGGTGGCTTGGTATTCCGGCATTCTTCTACATGGTATACCGCGTATTCAAAAACAAGGACAAAAACTCTTTGTTCCTTGTAATCGCGTATCTTGCGCAGCTTGTATCATGGATTCCGGTCACAAGACTCACATTCATATATCACTACTTCCCGTGCGTGCCGTTTATCGTGCTTATGATAGGCTATTCACTGCTTTGCATATACAATAATGCGAAGAACAAAAAAGCGGCAATGTATTCTATTTTCGGATATACCGCAATAGTTATTATACTGTTTATCATGTTCTACCCTGTCCTTTCCGGTCAGCCATGCAATGTTGATTACGCAAAGAACTTCCTGAAATGGTTTGATTCATGGGTATTACTGTAAAATGGAGGAGAAAATGAGAGTTATAGGTTCAGATGTAATTGTAAACACAGTGAGAGATATGTGCGTAAAGGCTAACTGTCATATTAATGATGATGTTAAACGCGCAATAGAAAACGGCGTTAAAACAGAAAAATCAGAAATTTCAAAGGGTGTTCTTAAAAACCTTTTAAAAAATGCCGAAATCGCCCATGACAAAGAAGTGCCTATATGTCAGGATACCGGTATGGCTGTTTTCTTTATTGAAATAGGCAATGAAGTCTTTGTTGAAGGCGATACTATCACAGACGCGGTAAACAAGGGTGTCGCAAAAGGCTATACCGAAGGATATCTGAGAAAATCCGTAGTTCGCAATCCGCTCGACCGTGTTAATACAAAGGACAATACACCGGCGGTTATATATTACGACTTTGTAAAGGGTGATAAGATTAAAATTACTTTCGCGCCAAAGGGATTCGGAAGCGAAAACAAGAGCGGACTAAAAATGCTTAATCCGTCAGACGGGATTGACGGAGTAATTGATTTTGTTATTGAAACTGTCAGAAAAGCAGGCGCGAATCCTTGTCCTCCCATGGTTATCGGCGTCGGTATCGGCGGCACTATGGATAAGGCGGCGCAGATTGCAAAAAAGGCGCTTACGCGTGATATTGACAAATCAAATGAAGACCCGTTTTATGCCGGTCTTGAAAAAACGCTTCTCGAAAAGATAAACAAGCTCGGCATCGGTCCGCAGGGTATGGGCGGCACAACAACCGCGCTTGCTGTAAACATTGAAACCTACCCTACTCATATTGCCGGTTTGCCCGTGGCGGTGAACGTAAGCTGCCACGCGACAAGACATGCCGTTGAAATAATTTAAGACAGACACATGACCCCGTTAACAGCAATAAAAAAACAGGCTATGCTGATTTTGCAGCATAGCCTGTTTTGTACTTTCGTCTTTTACCCCCG
>CAZWLT010000027.1:0-1672 GCA_964634915.1 uncultured Clostridium sp.
CGCTTACTTTTTTCAGCGGGAGTTACAATCTTCCGCTGAAACGTTGAATGACGGGGCAAAGTCCCTTATTGAAAAATTTTATTAAAGAGAAAGGATATGTGATTATTATGGCAATGAAGAGATGCGGAAACGGACATTTTTATGACGATTCAAAATATCAGCAGTGTCCGTACTGCGGTATTTCGAATATGGATGCGTCAAAGACAGTGCCGATTGTGCAGGAAAGACCGGAAAATATTCCTCCGTCGGGAAATGCGGGAGCAGTCGGAAAAACCGTTTCTAAGGCAGCGAGTCAATCTGTCGGAACAACAACCGCGAATCCGGGCGACGAGGGTAAAACAATAGGCATTATGCAGAGCCGGAAAGGTATTGATCCGGTTGTGGGATGGGTTGTTTGTATTGAAGGCCCTTCAAAGGGTCAGGATTACAGAATTAAATCAGAACGTAATTTTGTGGGACGCGACAGTTCAATGGATATATCTATTTCGGGCGATATGGGAATATCGAGAGAAAACCATGCTGTAATCAGTTATAATCCGAAGAATAACGGATTCAGACTATTCCCCGGTGACGGACATGGTATTGTATATCTTAACGATGAGGAGGTTTACAGTCCTGTTGAACTTAAAAAAGGCGACATTATTGAGATGGGAGAAACAAAACTTATGTTTATTCCAATCTGCGGGGAGGATTTTCAATGGTAAAAAAAGCAGCGCTTTTTCTGACTGTTTTGATGTTGTTTGCGCAGACAGCCGTATCAGCCGGTGATTTGTACAGTACAAATGTTCGTCAGGTATACTGTTTTTCTGATTTAATGAGAGCATATATCGACGCGGAGGACAGTGAAGGCAACGCCGCCGCGAAACCGGAAAGGTCAGATATTGCAGCCGCTATAGACGGAAATAAACTTACAGTCCGGAATGTAAATCGTTTTGGCGATACCGATGAAGGCGTAGCCGATATATTTCTTGTTGATATTTCAGGTTCGATAAAGTACTCACAGATGAAACAGGTTAAAACCGCAATTAACACATGGGCGGAAAATATGAAAAATAACGACAGAATCGCAGTCATTACATTTGGCGAAAATGTAAACTGCGCGGCAGACTTTTCAAACGACAGGAATTATATTTCAAACGCGGTAAATTCTATTACCAACGATGACAGAAAAACACAGCTTTACGGCGGAATTGCTCAGGCTTTAAAACTTGCCACACGCACAGATGCGAATCTTCCGAAAAGAAAAAATATTATTCTGATTACAGACGGTGTAAATGATTATAGCGGCGGAATAAGCGAAAATGATGTGTATACACAGCTCAAGGAAAGCCTTATACCTGTTTACAGTATGTGGATGTCTAATTCAGAAAAGGGAAGAACAACATTGAACACGGTAACGGAATATTCCGGAGGTAAGCTGTATGATATGTCCGATAAGGATATTCCCACTGTGTATAACTGGATAAGAGACAGTATACAGAATTCGTATACGGTTGACCTTGCATACGGAAGCGCGTCCGCGGATGACGGTAAGCATAATCTTAATATTAAGGTTGCCCGAAACGGTAAGGTCGCGGAGGACAATGTTCAGTTCACCTTCAGAAAAAGTACTGAGCAGTCCGGAGCTTATGCTCTTGTAAATGACGGGGAAGAAACTTCCGAGAAAGAAACT
>CAZWLT010000027.1:1772-15947 GCA_964634915.1 uncultured Clostridium sp.
CGCGGGCAGCTCTTATACCGAGGATTATCCTGACGGAGTATATGATAACCAAAATCAGCAGCATCCTGATTATACGGTGAATGTAAATGATACGGGAAACGGATTAACGGTCGCGCTTACTCCTTTAAACGGCGGCGCGCAGCTGTCAGCTCCTTTAAAAGGAAGTATCAGTATAGGCAGAGGTCCGCTTAATCAGATTGTTATCGATAATGACCTTATTTCCGGCCGCCATTGCGCGATTACAAGCGAGAATGGCGCAGTGTATATCGAGGATTTTATGTCGACAAACGGAACAATTGTAAACGGTATACTCATAAACAGCAAAACGCGAATCAGAGATAACGACACTTTATTGCTTGGCGATATAGAATACAGAATTTCGTTTATTTTCTGATATAGCCAAAAGCAAGATGTCCCCCGCCTCCATAGGCGGCGGGGTTCGTTTATTAAATCGGGGGAGAAAAAAAGTGAATACCGGAAAAAAAGAAAATTTCCTGATAATAATTGACGGGAATAATGAAGTAAGAGAAGTGAATATAAACGCGTTTAGACGCGAACGTATAAGCTTTGGGCGTGACGGTTCCAACCAGATTGTGCTGAATTCGAGTATCGCTTCAAAAGTACACGGATATTTTGAGTTTGTTAATGACGCGCTTATAGTGTATGACGCGAACAGCACAAACGGACTTTACATCAACGGAAAAATGTTTCGCACTGACGCGAGAGGCGAAACTGAAATACATAAGCTGCATGACGGCGATATAATCCGTATTGACAATGGTGATACGGCGCATGCTCATAAAATGGGTGTGCTTATGATGTATACAACAATCAGAAGTACAGGCAGCTGGAAAAAGATTGACGTAACCAATCGGCAAAGAATAACAATCGGCAGAAATAAACAGTCTGATATATGGCTGGACAATGTCAAGATTTCAAGACAGCACGCGGTAATAACGCATAATACATCGGGATATTATATACAGGACATGAACAGCTCAAACGGCGTATTTGTAAACGGTCAGAGAGTGACGGGGACGCATCGCCTGAGAGAAAAGGATATTATATTTATAGCAAATTCAATATTATTCTTTACGTCAGGAATTCTCCTGTATAAATCTGATATCGGCGGTACGCGCGTGGTTATGCAGAATGTGTCAAGAACTGTCAAGGTAAAGGGTCGGGACAGACGTATTCTGACAGATGTGAATCTTACGGTTGAACCGAATGAGTTTATCGCTATAATCGGCGGAAGCGGCGCCGGCAAATCGACAGTAATGAATGCCATGAGCGGTTTTGAACAGGCGACAGAAGGCGCCGTATTTGTAAATAATGTTGATTTGTACAAGAACTATCAGGTGCTTAAAAATATCATCGGTTATGTACCTCAGCAGGACATCATATATGAAAATATCACTTTGCAGAAAATGCTTGAATATTCCGCAAAGATGCGAATGGACGAGGACGTAAGCAGTCAGGAACGTATGCGGCGGATTGACGAGGTTCTTCGTATGGTCGAGCTTACGGAACACAGAGATAAATATATACGTTCATTGAGCGGCGGTCAGAAAAAGAGAGCAAGCATAGCGGTTGAATTGCTTGCGGATCCGGGCTTATTCTTCCTTGATGAGCCAACATCGGGTCTTGACCCCGGTACGGAAGCCGGTCTTATGCGTACTCTTAATTCACTGTCAAAACAAAAGGGTAAGACTATTGTAATGGTTACGCATACCACACAAAACCTGCATTTATGCGATAAAATTCTTTTCATGGGAAAGGGCGGCAAGGTATGCTTTTATGGCCCGCCTGCTGAATGTATGGACTTCTTTGGAGTGGATAATCTTACCGAGATATATAATAAAGCGCTTTCAGATAAGGAGGTCGATTTCTGGGCGCAGAAATATATCCGTGAATATGGCGCGCACAAAAGCAATAATATAAACAGAAACGGAAATGCCGGAAAAGGCAAAAAGGCATCATTTTTAAGACAGTTCGGTATACTTTCTTCAAGATATATGAACCTGATAAAAAACGATACGCAGAGATTACTCATGATATTCCTTCAGCCGATAATTATAGCGATATTGATTGCATTGGTTGCGGATGAGCATGTCTTTGAGGAGTATTCCTCGACACGTTCAATACTGTTCGCCGTATCATGCGCGGGTATATGGGTAGGCTTGTTTAATTCCATTCAGGAAATATGTAAAGAACGTAATATTTTGAAACGCGAGTATATGGCAAATTTGCGGCTGGGGTCATATGTGCTCTCAAAGTTTGCCGTTCAGCTGATGCTGAGCGCAATTCAGGCAGTTATCATGATGGCGATGTTCTTCATAACAGTCGGAACTCCGGAAGAAGGAGTCATCACAGACAGCGGATTTTTGGAAATGATATTGACAATGCTGCTGACAATATTCTCATCATCGGCTATAGGACTTGTTGTATCATCATTGTCCAAGAACAGTGATAAGGCAATGACGGTCGCGCCATTCCTGCTCATAATCCAGCTGCTGTTTTCGGGAATACTGTTTAAGCTGGAGGCCGCGACTGAAAAAATATCATATTTGACAGTCAGCCGATGGTCGGTATCATCGTTCGGCTCTATAGCAAATCTTAATCCGATGGCCGAAAAAATAGGTATGAAGGCTGAGGATATATATGAATTCACGGTCTCAAATGTTTACCGGTCATGGCTTATACTGTTGATATTTATAGTAATTTGTTTCTTTGCAAGTATGCTTATATTAAGGAATGTTGCAAAAGATTCAAGATAAAGATTTAGGGGGAATTAAAATGATATGTCCAAGATGTGGCGCACAGATGCGTGACGGCGCACCCTTTTGTCCCAAATGCGGTGCAACAATTCAGATAAGCGGCACAGGGTCGCCTATGGGCGGCGCAAATCCTGTAAACGGAAACGGTATGCCGCCGAACGGTATGCCGCCGAACATGGGCGGCGGAAAAAAGAATAATACACCAATCATACTCGCGGTTATCGGCGTGGGAGCATTGATATTTGCCATAGTTATGATTACAGCATTTATGGCATTTGCGGAGGTTGGACCGTTCAAACCCGACCCGACTCCGACGCCTGTACCGACACCGACACCGACAGTCGAGCCAACGCCAATACCGCAGCCGACCGCGCAGGTAGTTTATGTAACACAGCCTCCGCAGCAGCAGACGGTGGTAGTACAGGTACCGCAGCAGTCGCAGACAAATGCCGTAAGCAATCCGTCTTACAAGAGATACAGCAGCAGTGAATACGGATATAGTATAAATTATCCGTCGCATTTCAGTGTGTATAATGACGGCGGCACGACTACTTTGTATACTGTTCAGTCATCAGACGGCTCCGCAAGAGAGCTGATTGCCGCGACTCCGACAGGCGGAGCAACCGTAAGCTCATCCCTGAACAGCTATATATCATCCCATCAGGGCAGTGTTTCATACAAGACATCCGGTTCTGATTACTACGCGGTCAATATAAAGAACGGAGCGGTGGAATATTATAAGTATTGTAAATTTAAAAACGGTAATATGTATTGGTTTGAATTCATTTCACCAACAGCAGACCATGACATTTACGATACATACATAAATGATATATACAATAGCATACAGATTAATTAAAGCGGGGGACTGCCGCAAAAGATTTTCAAATAACAAAACGCGCAAAAAACAGCCTTAAAAACAACAAAAATCTCTTGATTTATGACATAAAAGCCATTTTCAAGAGATTTTTTGCGCGATATTTTTTGGAAAGTTATAATTCGCTTATTTTGAGCGTCCCCTTTTAAATATTCAGTTCCCTGACCGGCGCTTTTTTGCTTCTGTAATTTTTCCCGAGTAAAAGCAAGGATAATACAGGGATTTTGCGTATTACAAAACGTGAAATTACATATGGAGCAATAATTCCGATAATCAACACCGCCACGCAGCATAACGGTGTCGGCAGAGAAGAATATGAGAGGAGTATTCCCATAAGTCCCGACACAAGAAATGGCGCGTGCATGAGGTATATGTCATAAGAATATTCACCTATACGGGTAAACAATCCTGAAATTTTTGTTTTCGCAAGAAATTTTGAAAGCGTGCATACGGTGATAATTCCCGCAGCTGACGAAATACTCCTTATAACATACAGCACACCCTTGATAACTCCTGACGGCATCCGCGTAACATAAAAATAGCTGTATAAGCAGTTTGTCGTTATAAACAGTGCAAGTATCGCGATTATTTTCAGCGGTGATTGAAGCGTTATATTTATTTTGCCCGAAAGCATAGCTCTCGCAAGCGAGAAAAATAACAAATCACTTGCGGTATAGTCAAGTATTCCCGGATAATGTACAAACGCTTTTGATACATACAGTCCGAGAAGCGCGAGCAGCATAGGCTTTGACTTCATGAGCTTTGGCAGGCATATATTTATAGCAAAAACGATAAATAACGAATATACAAACCACAAATGCTGGTCTGTGTGATTTGAATATGTAAGAATTTGCATAACCGAGTCCTTTATCGCCGTGATGCCATATCCGCCGCTTTGAAGAATACCGGCAAGCTTGTCAATATTCAGCGCAATCCTTATAAATCCGTACGCAAATACCGAGAAGGTCAGATACGGTATCATAAGAAATTTCAGCTTTCCCAGTATAAATCTGCCTTTATTGTTGTAATGAGGAAGTCCTCTTTCAAACATGTAGCCGGAAAGAAAAAAGAAAAGCGGCATATGAAAATTGTATATAAATATCCATATAAATCCGGCAAAAACATTATTTGCGCGTATTTGCGGGACAAGAGTATGCGCGAAAACAACAAGAATTATTCCGATGCCTTTTGCAATATCCGCCCATATAAGCCTTTGTTTTAATTCCATCGCGGTAATCACTCCTTAAAATTTATGCAATAATTATATAATTGCTGTCATAATATTGTCAAGTGCATTTATTTGATTTGAAATAAATAATATGTTATACTTATCATAAATACTATACCTTAATGGAGGAGTATTGCTATGAGGATATTGCTGGTAAATAAATACCTGTATCCGAAAGGCGGAGCGGAAACGTATTTTATTAAACTCGGCGGGTATCTTGAAAATGCCGGACATGAAGTACAGTATTTCGGTATGGCGGACGACAGGAATGTTGTCGGAAACAAATGCAATGCCTATACGGACAGTATTGATTTTCATAAATCTTCGTTGAAATATCTGACATATCCGTTTAAAATTATATATTCCACGCAGGCGGCAAGGCGGATACGAAAGGTTATTGAGGATTTTATGCCGGAGATTGCGCATATAAACAACTTTAATTTTCAGCTTACACCGTCAATCATATATGAAATCAAAAAACACAATATACCTATTGTGTATACAGCGCATGACGTGCAGCTTGTCTGTCCGAATCATAAGCTGAAAAATAACCATGTAGACGGACTTTGCCGCGAATGTTACGGCGGCAGATACTATAAATGCGCGAAATATAACTGCATACATTCCTCAAAACCGAGAAGTATAATCGGCAGCGTCGAAGCGTTTATATACAGAAATGCTCATACGTACAGAAAAATTGACAAGATAATATGTCCGTCGCGGTTCATGGAACGCGAGCTTTTACATAATATGGACCTTGCGGGAAGAACAACTATGATGTATAATTTTATAGACGAGATAAAGCCAAAGGGCAATAAAAAGGAGAATTACGTCCTTTACTTCGGCAGATACAGCGAAGAAAAGGGCATACGAACTCTTATAAAAGCGGCGAAAGCGCTGCCGGCTGTCCGGTTTGTCTTTGCGGGCAGGGGCGAGCTTGAGGACGAGGTCAACAGTGTGGATAACATACGTAATCTTGGCTTTTTGTCAGGCGATGAATTGAATGATGTAATAGAAAAAGCCGCGTTTACAGTGCTTGCCTCGGAATGGTCTGAGAATTGCCCGTTCACTGTTATGGAATCGCAGACACTACGCACACCCGTGATTGGCGCGGATATCGGCGGTATTGGCGAGCTTATAGACGAGGGTAAAACAGGTTTGCTCTTTGAAAGCGGCAACGCATCAGAGCTTACTGAAAAGATAGAGTATCTTTACAATAACCGAAATCTGTATCAGGAAATGAGCGAAAACTGCGGACAGCTTTCGTATGATACCATTACAGAATATGGCGAAAAGATAATCGGTATATATAGGGGATTGATAAAATGAAAATTGCCATGATTGGGCATAAACGTATTCCGTCACGCGAGGGCGGAGTTGAAATTGTTGTTGAGGAATTATCAAAAAGAATGGTAAATCTCGGTCACAGCGTTACTGCCTATAATCGCCGCGGGAAACACGTTTCCGGCGGAAAAACCGTAAAAATAAAAGAATACGAGGGCATAAGGATAAAGAGCGTGCCTACTTTTGAAAACGGCAAGCTGAACGCGATTGTTTATTCTGTTATAGCAACATTTCTTGCTCTTTTCGGCGGATACGACGTGATACATTTTCACGCGGAGGGACCATGCTCAATGCTTTGGCTGCCGCATTTGTTCGGCATACCGACAGTTGCCACAATACACGGACTTGACTGGCAGCGGGCAAAATGGGGCGGTTTTGCGACAAGGTTTCTGAAATTCGGCGAAAAAACAGCCGCAAAATATGCGGATAGGCTGATTGTCCTGTCAGAAGGCACAAAGGATTATTTCATGAAAACATATAATCGCGAAGCGGTTTTTATACCTAACGGTGTCGATGCTCATGAATATATGCCCCCCAATATTATAAAAGAAAAATACGGTCTTGAAAAAGACGGTTATATATTATTCCTTGCGCGTATAGTTCCGGAAAAGGGACTTCACTATTTGATTGAGGCATTTTCAAAAATAAACGCGGATATAAAGCTTGTGATTGCGGGCGGCGCAAGCCATTCTGACCAATACGCGTCGCAAATAAAGAAAATGGCGGCAGATGAGCGTATAATCTTCACAGGCTTTGTGGAGGGGGACGAACTCTGGGAGCTGTTCTCAAATTGCAGAATTTATGTTCTGCCAAGCGATGTTGAGGGTATGCCGCTGACACTTCTTGAAGCAATGAAGTGCGGAGCGCAATGTCTTGTCAGCGATATTGAAACGACAAAAAGCGTTGCGGGTGATTTCGGGACAACATTTAAAAAAGGAGATGTGTGCGACCTCAAGGCGAAGATTGAACAGATACTTGCTATGCCTGCCGGTGATAAATCAGCTCAGATTGAATACATAAATGAAAATTACAGCTGGGATAAAATCACACGGGAAACACTTGAAATATATGAAGGATTGATAAAATGAAAAAGAGGCTTTCGCTTTACGCGCGCAGTATCTTTTCCGCGTTGCATACGGCATTTGTGAAAATTTTGAATATCCATAGCTTTAAATCTTCTTTTATACAGGATTTTTCGCTGACAACAAAGCTGTCCATGCGTGACGGCGGCGGAATATCCCTTGCAAAGCATATACATACAAAACGTAATGTTGTTTTTGAGGCTGACGGCGGAAAAATTGAAATCGGCGAGGGATGTTTTATGAACAATGGCTGTATGGTTGTCGCGAAAGAACACATACGTATAGGAGCATATACCTCATTCGGTCCGAATGTGCTTGTATATGACCATGACCATGATATACACACTGATAAAAGCATACATGACAGCGGATATAAAACGGCGCCTGTAATTATCGGCAAAAATGTGTGGGTGGGCGCAAACACCGTAATTCTGCGCGGAAGTATTATCGGCGATGGCTGTGTCATAGGCGCGGGAAGCGTCATAAAAGGCGAATACGAGGCAGGCAGTGTCGTTATTCAAAGACGCGGTGAAGAAATCGGAAAACGAAAGGAAGTGCATGAGCTTGCTTGATGAACAGACGGAAAAGCGAAGATATTTTCTGGAATTTCTATTTATATTAATACTTGCCGCGTCGGCAATGGGAGATATGCCCACCTTTTCGGTTTCAATGACAAGAGTCATGAAGGCGATAAGCCTTTTGATTGTTGTGACAGGCGCGACAATGCTGTTTGTATCCGGTGATATAAACAGAGTAAAGCAAAGCTCGAGTTTTATCGGTACATACGCGCTTATACTGGTCGCGATAATTGTATGGTCGATATTCTTATGGATTATAAACCTTGAAACGGTCGAGTTTATTATACGAGGCGCAACGAAATTCATGTACCAGTTCTTAGTGCTGCTTATAATATTTGCAGGCGTATATATGTTCGGCGAACGGGCTATATATACCACGTTTTACGGACTGGTGCTTGCGAATACGGCGATGCTCCTGATAAATGTCGGAATATACGGACCAAGCGAAAGTCTTAATTCTGTCATTGCGATGTTTCAGGGAGCGGAATCGCAATCGGGATTTGCAAGGGCAATGGAAATACATGATATAACATTTGCTTTTGGATTTTTCATAATATACTTTCTTTTCTTTGCCGACCACGGCAGAGAACGAGTATTTGATTTGATACTGGCATTATTCTTTTTTGTGCTGGGATGGAAACGAATCGCGCTTGCCGCGCTGCCGATTGCGATATTCTTTGCGGTTATAATGGGACGTATGCGTCCCAAAACAAGGGCGCGTTTTATGAAATTCATCGCATGGGTATTTGTTTTGTTTTCGTTTGCGTATGTTGTAATTACGAAAACGGGATTATTTAATACGATAACCACGTATTACAATATTGATACGATGGGACGAAACGAGGTTTATGGCTATATTGACCCATACTACAATATAAGCCTTGGCTTTATCGGATATGGCTTTGAGTATACCACGGTGCTTCTTGAACGTGTTATGCAGGCAAATCCCGAAGCGCACATAGGCGTTGTCGCGCTGCATAACAACATTCTTACAATCTATATAGAACTCGGTTTTATCGGTTTCTGGGCATGGATGCTTTACACATGGATATTCCAGCTTCGCTGGATGCTTGAGCACTGGGGAGAAAGAGTGGCGATGCTGTTCTTTCTTTGCGAGACGTATATATTCGTGACATACACGACCGATAATACGTTGTATTATTATTACACAAGTATGGCGCTGAGGCTGCTGCCTATGGCATATTCTTTCCACAGACCAAAGGAAAAGGAAATTAAATACTGGCCGTGGGTAAAAGAGCAAAAACCGCATAAATGGCTGCCGATTTAAAAAGATGTGTTGAAAAATGTGTTGTGTTATGATATAATAACGTGATGATATGGATAAATGGGTATAATATTAGTAGAGGAGTTTTTTCTATGGAAAACAAAAGGAAGGGTTTACACAGATTTTTCAAAAAGAGTGAAGAAAAATATGCAAATGTAGACTTGCAGGGCGCTAATATATTTAAAAGAATTCTTTTTATTATATTAAGTAATATAAAAACGATATTGGTGCTTATGTGTATTTTTGTCTTTGTCTGCACAGGAGTGATGTATCTTGGCAGCTTTGACAGGAGAACAATTCTTCTGTCGCTTAATTATGAAGAAGCGTCAAAAGGACAAAATCCTAATCTGACCAGATATAATATCTATGAACTCAAGTCAGATGAAATGATGGCGAGAGTTATAGGATATGCAGGCTTGCAGGATGTTATAACTCCTACGGAGCTTTCGGAGCATATAGACATAGCCGAGAACAGCAGCGGCAAAAAAATTGATCCTCTCGATGAAAACACATATTACATATCAACAAGCTATACTCTCACATACAGGAAAAACAGAGAGATTAAGAATATATCAACAGATGACATGATGGAGCTTATATGTAAGGCATACAATGATATGTTCCATGAGAAATACGTTGGCACAAAGTCTGTTCTGCAATATGATTTAGGCGATACGGAAAATATGGAGTATATCGAGATTGCGAAGCTGTTTACGTATAAATCCGATCAGATGCTGCGTTATATTCAGCAAAGAATTGAGGAGAATGCGACATACCGTTCTGACTATACCGGACAAAGCTTCCAGACTATAAAGAAAATGATTCAGAATGTGCAGTCATACAGCATAAAGAAATTCTACGCGTTCGCGCTTGAATCGGGACTTTCAAGAAACAAGGACCATTATTTAAGAACGCTGAATTATAAGAATGATATATTTGATATTAAATATCAGAAATATATGATTGATTATAATGTCAGAAAGCAGGGCGTTGAAAATTATGACAGCGCAATGATTGGCACAGTCATGGTTCCTTCAATAAATGAACGCAATGAATACTATATGTCAAGAACAAATATCGGTACCGACTATCTGACAAAGGATGCCGATTATAGTTTGTCGCAGGGAAGCGAGGTTGAACGCGACATAATAGAAAACAATGATATAATCGCAAAAGTTACCGCTTCGGATGTTTCTGAAGACCAATACCAAAAAGCGGATGAGCTTATTAAAAATGTGGATGAAGAGCTTAAAAACGTAGCCAACATTGCCGATACAACGGATAAAGACTATATCAAGCATACCACAAAGGACTATCTGACATTTTCCGAGCATGATGATTCAGGGAACAAGATGTTTATCGTTGAATCTGTAATGGGCGCGTCAGTAATATTCTTTGTTTTCCTTTGCGCGGCATATTACTTTATAGACGGATACATAAGAAGAAAGGAGGACGCGGCAAATGAATAAATTCAACCTGCTGAGATATCTCAGCAAATGGAAATATCTGATTTTTATTGTCTGTGTGCTTGGTTCTCTTATCGTTTATAAGTATGCAATGTATAATCAGGAGTATACGGCAAGCACTGTAATAAGTTATACAAATGTAGACGCTTCAAGAGGAAAAACTCCGAGCGGTGATGATATTGATGTTACTGAAATTTATTCGGCGTCGGTAATTACGGATGTGCTTGAAGATTTGAATCTTAATATCGGCGCGGACGCGATACGTTCAAAATGCCGCGTTGAGTCAATCACTCCTCCGGACGAGGAAGTAAAGAAACAGGCGCTTCTTGAACAGGGCGAGGAATACGAATTTTTCCCTACCGACTATGTTGTATCCTTCTCCGTGGGAAGTGAATACAGTCAGGATTTTGCGCGTACAGTGCTGGATTCCATCATAAAGAATTATTTTGAAAGCTACGGTGAAAAGTACATAAATCAGCAGACACTGCCGAATAACAATGTACGCGGCACCGAAGGACAGTATGATTATATTGAACGCGCGGAAATTCTTGACGCGTGGACAAATAATATCTCAGACTATCTTGCCGCAAAAAAGGAAACACAGCCGAATTACAGAAGCGCGGCAACAGGTTATTCATTTACAGACCTTTATGAAATATATAAATCATATCTTGATTATGACCTGCCGCAGATATATTCATTGATTCTCGAACAGGAGGTTACTGTAGATAAAGAAACTCTCATAAAGAAATATCAGAGTGATATAAGCACATATCAGCTTGATTTGCAGAATATGCAGACAAAAATAAACGACCTCAGCGACCTTATCGCAAAATATAGCGCAAAGAACAAGGAAGGCGCTGAATATCACTTTGGAACAGACAGCGAAGAGGGTAAGTCTTCAAGCGATTATATACTGAAGGATGTGTACGAGGAGAATAATGAGGAAGTGCAGATTTCGAGCGAAACAACATACGATGGTCTTGTCAATGAGTTTGTAGAGCTTGAAACAGAAAAGGAAAAGCTGGAAGTTGACCTTGCGCACAAACAGAAAATTCTTGATATTTTCCTTCAGGGCACAGATACCGGTGATAAGAGTAATACACAGGCTATAGAAGAAAATCTTGATGAACTTTCAAAGACTCTTGATGATATGTACTCGATAGTATCCGATACAGTTGATGAATATAACCAATATGTAGGCTCATACAATCTTTCAACGCTTGCAAGTATCAGCACAGAAGAGAAAATAAACGTAAAGATGTATATCTTCCTTGCAATCATAATATTCTTCTTCGGCGGCTGTATAGGCGCCATTGTGCTTGGACGTTCAAAAGAATTCCTCGATTATATCATGTATACAGACAAAAAAACGGGACTTCCGAACCGTGCTATGTGTGATATTGAAATCGAGAAATACGCGGCTGAAAAGCTCAAGGATTCATTTGTATTCGCGCTTGTCAAGATTGACAATCTGAAATATGTAAATGAAAAAGGCGGACGTGAAGCCGGTGACGCGTTGCTCAAGGCGTTCGGTAAGATATTGAAACGCGCCGCCGCGAGCTACGGCTTTGCGGGATATAACGGCAGCGAACAGTTTATTTGTATGTTTGAAGAATGTACTTTGCAGCGCGCGAATGATTTCAAGCAGTATATTGAAGAGCTTGTGCGTTACCACAATGTACAGTCGCCCAATGTAAACATCCAGATGAGTATTGAAGTCGCTGAAACAAATACAGAACAGATATACGACATCAGAAAGCTGATGGGCGCAACCTTCAGAAAGGCAGCGGCAAACGCGCAGAAACCGCCGGTAAATAATGATACAAAGACGGAAACAGACAATAAGGAAGAAAGCAAACAGTAAAACAGGAGGTTTTTTTCATGACAGATAATGAAACAAATGAGGTTTTGAGCGAAGAAGTTCAAAATGACAATCTTGAAGCAGAACCTGTAAAAAATAAGAAAAAAGGAAAAAAATTTCTTATAGCTCTTGTTGTCGCGGTTGTGCTTATAGGTTTGGCGGCAGCTTTGAATATATATCATAACAATCAGCTGGAAAAGAGCTTTTATCAGGTAAAATCGAGCAAGGTTATTAATAATATAAGAATAGTGTGTATATCCGATATGCACCTTAAAGAATTTGGCGATAATAATGAAAGATTAGTGACTGAGATAAAAAATCTCAGTCCTGATCTGATAACTCTTGTCGGCGATATGAATATGGAAAGCGAACCGGATAATTATGCGTGTGTTGTTTCGCTTTGCAGAAATTTGAATAAAATCGCGCCTGTTTATTATTCTCTTGGCAATCATGAAATCGATGCTATGCTTTTCAAGGATTCAAAGATTTATGATGATGTCAAAAAAGCAGGTATTAAAATATTGAATAACGAGGTTGAAGTAGTCAATGTCGGCGGAACTGATATAGATATTATAGGTCTTACTCAGAATCCATCGGAGTTTGAACAGTACGGCAAGTCATTTTTTGATAAGGCGATGGAGGCTGACGATAACTTTAAACTTGTTTTAAATCACTATCCGGAGAACTTTTTGGGTGTGCTTGATGATTATGAAATTGACCTTGCTTTGACGGGTCATGCACATGGCGGTCAGGTCAGACTCCCATGGATTGGCGGTCTTTATGCCGCTGATCAGGGACTATTCCCTAAAATTTGCGATGGATATAACGAAGTGGGAAATACAAAGATGATTTGTACAAGAGGTTTGGGAAAATCAGGTATTGTTCCGAGAATTAATAACAAGCCGGAAATTGTAGTGGCAGATATCAGTTGGTATTAATGAAAGAGTGGGGAGAATGGTATCAGATGTAATAAAAGAAAAAATCATAATAACCCCGAAGGAACTGCATAAACCCGTATATGAGTTTGTGAAACGTATTTTTGATGTGGTTTGTTCTTTAATTGCACTTGTGATACTTTCTCCGGTTTTTCTTGTTACTGCGATAGCTGTCAAGACGGATGGAGGCAAAGTATTCTATTCACAGAAAAGAGCCGGAAAAGACAACGTGCCGTTTAATATGTATAAATTCCGCAGTATGTGTCCGAATGCGGATAATATGAAAGAGGAGCTTATGCAGTTTAATGAAATGGACGGGCCTGTATTCAAGATGAAAAATGATCCGAGAATAACAAAGGTTGGCAAATTTATACGAAAGTACAGTATAGATGAATTACCGCAGCTTGTAAATATTTTAAAGGGCGATATGAGTATAGTCGGACCGCGACCGCCGCTTCTAAGCGAGGTGGAGCAGTATAGCTCATATCAGATGCAGAGATTGCTTGTAAAGCCGGGTCTTACATGCTTCTGGCAGGCATATGGAAGAAGCGCGTTGTCCTTCGAGGACTGGATGGACATGGATATGAAATACATACAGCGGCGCGGCTTTATGCTGGATATTGAGCTTATTATAAAAACTATTGTTGCCGTAATTTTCAAACGCGGAGCATATTAAAACGAACCCATACAGCGGGTTCGTTTTATTTTTTGGTTATTTTCTTTTTCAGAATATCGAATG
>CAZWLT010000028.1:0-2541 GCA_964634915.1 uncultured Clostridium sp.
AACAGGTCAGGTTATAAATGTTGATGGCGGAATGGTGATATAAATTTTATATCACCATTTTTATTGATGTCTTAAGATGCCAATGAAAAAAACTGCCCAAAGGCAGTTTTTGATGTGAGCAAGTCTGTAAGCCGGGTTCTGACTTTTAAATAAAAAACACCATAGAGAATACAATTAAAAAAACTGCCAAAAGGCAGTTTTTAGTATGAGCAAATCTATAAGCCGGGTTCTGACTTTTAAATAAAAAAACACCATAGAGAATACAATTAAAAAAACTGCCAAAAGGCAGTTTTTGATGTGAGCAAGTCTATAAGCCGGGTTCTGTATCTGACAATTATCTATCTCGACGTAAAGTTACCAATACGCTCCAGCCTTTCAAGGGAACATGCCGAGCAAGCTTAACATTCCCAAAGTTGCTTCAGGTGGGGTTTACACGGGAATTCAGTCGCCATCTTCCCTGTGCGCTCTTACCGCACATTTCCACAATCACCTGTTAAAAACAGGTATTTATTTTCTGTTGCACTATCCTTGAAGTCGCCTTCACCGGCCGTTAGCCGGCACCCTGCTCTGTGAAGCCCGGACTTTCCTCATCGCAAAAAGCGACGCAATCGTCTGACTTACTCTTATGTTAGTATACAATATTATTTAAAATGTGTCAAATAAATTTAAAAATATCCTTATTTTCTGATTTTATAATTTCAAGTTCTGTATCCTTTAATATATCAGCAAAAATATCCATAACACAAATTTCAGTCGGATAATGTCCGGCGTCAATTATACATATGCCAAGCTCTGACATATCAATCATATTGTGGTATTTCATATCGGCTGTAATTATTACATCCGCTCCCTTTTCCTTTGCAACCGGAATAACTTCACAACAGCTTCCTGACGCGACAGCGACTGTTGTAATTTCTTTATCCATATCGCCGGCGGCACGAATGGGAGTATTTAAAATTTTCTTACACTGTTTTGCAAATTCACTGAATTTAACTGTATTTTTAATTTTGCCGTAACGTCCAAGACCCGCTGTTTCATCATCAGTATGACGGTCAAGTATTTTAACATCACCAAGTGAAAACATCTCGGCAAGTCTATCATTAATTCCGCCTCTTGCTGTATCCATATTTGTATGAGCGGCAAAAAGAGGAATATTGTTTTCAATAAGAAGTTTAAGCATCTGTCCTGTTGAATCGGTGTAATCAATACGCTGTATTGCGTCAAAAAGTATAGGATGATGCGATACTATCATATCGGCATCTTTATTTATTGCCTCTTTAACTGTTCTGATATTAGTGTCAAGAGTAACAAAAACCTTTCTGACTTCTTTTTCGCCATCTCCGCACAAAAGCCCTACGTTATCCCATGAATATGCAAGTCTTTCAGGACATACCTTTTCAATTATCTCAATAATTTCATTTACTTTCATATTTTATTAACTCCTCTAACCAATACTTATATAATTTTAATTTTTCCTCGTCTTTATCCTTTGAATTTTTAAGACCGTTTATAACTTTTGTAAACTCACGGTACTTTTTATCATACAGATTTCTGAAATATTTGTGACCTATAAGATATTTAGGCAGCTGATATTCAAAATCATTTTCAAATCTGTCCTGTTTACCGTTTTCAACGTTCATTACATTATAAACCTTAAACCCCTCAATCGCAATATCCTCATCGGTAATTTGAAAATTATTATCAATCAAAAACTTTCTGAGCTCATACTGCGCGTTCATTGGCTGCAATACCAATTTACATTCTCTTGCAATATCAATGTCAGCATCAATAATCTCGCTTATAAGCTGACCGCCCATACCGGCAATTATAATTGTATCAACTTCGCCGCTGCCGATAATTGAAAGACCGCTGCCAAGTCTTACTTCGATTTTATCCGTAAGATTGTTCTTTTCAATATTAACCTTTGCAATATCCACAGGACCCTGACGGACATCACCGGCAATCACATATTCAGCCATACCACTCTGAACAAGGTCAATAGGGATATACGCGTGGTCAGTCCCGATATCCGCAATTCGCTTCCCCTTTGTGTGATTAATTATACATTTTAAACGCGGTGTAATCACGTTCATTCCTCCAAAATACAAAAATTTTAGTTTTTCCGAGTTATCCATAAGTTATGCACGCGATGTGGATAAACTTTTTTGCCTAAAAAATCCCTTAAATCGCCGTAAAAATACGATTTTTTAAATTCAAATCTGATTTATCCGCGTTTTTTACCACAAAATGATGTTAAAATTGGTAAAAATATGTAATCACAATTTGTAAACCATGAAAAACCGCATAGGTAAGCCATTTTTGTATATGCACAATTTTATCCGAAAAGTGTGGATAAACATGTGGATAACGTGGATAACTCAACTTTTTGCAAGGTTTTAAGTCATTTTTGTGTGGATAAGCGGTAAAAATATCATGTTGATAACTTGATATTTTTATGTAATTTAGTTTACATAAAATGACAACAATATATTGTGATAAAATATTTTTTTACCACAAAATACATTCAGAAAGAGCGGACAA
>CAZWLT010000028.1:2641-15714 GCA_964634915.1 uncultured Clostridium sp.
TTGTCCGCTCGACAAATTGTTGTCCGCTCAGTTTGATAAATTACTTTGTAATTTTTTCTCTGCCCATGTAAGGAACAAGAACTTTCGGAATTGTAACCGATCCGTCCTCGTTCTGGAAGTTTTCAAGAATCGCGGCAACTGTTCTGCCGACTGCAAGACCGCTGCCGTTCAGTGTATGAACAAATTGTGCCTTGTCCTTCGGAGTTTCCTTATATTTGATATTGGCGCGTCTTGCCTGATAATCCTCAAAGTTTGAGCATGAAGAAATTTCAACGTATCTTCCATAGCTTGGCATCCATACTTCAATATCATATGTCTTTGCTGACGAGAAACCAAGGTCGCCTGTTGACAGACATACTACTCTGTAAGCAATTCCAAGCTTCTGCAAAAGTTTTTCCGCATCATTTGTTAATTTTTCAAGCTCATCATAGCTGTTTTCCGGCTTGACGAATTTAACAAGCTCGACCTTGTTGAACTGGTGCTGTCTGATAAGACCGCGCGTGTCACGACCGGCGCTTCCTGCCTCTGCTCTGAAACATGCTGAGTACGCGCAATACTTGATAGGTAAATCGGCGCCGTCAAGAATTTCATCTCTGTGAAGATTTGTTACGGGAACTTCTGCTGTTGGGATAAGAAAGAAACCATTGTTTACTACCTTGAAAGCATCTTCTTCAAATTTAGGAAGCTGACCTGTACCTGTCATTGACGCTCTGTTTACCATATATGGCGGGAAGATTTCCTTATAACCTGATTCTTCTGTATGAGTATTCAGGAAGAACTGAATTACCGCTCTTTCAAGTCTTGCGCCAAGACCCTTATAAACCGTGAAACGCGTGCCGGCGATTTTTGTGCCGCGTTCAAAATCAAGAATGTCAAGATCAGTGCCTATATCCCAATGAGCCTTTGGTTCGAATTCAAACTTTCTTGGTTCGCCGAATTTTCTTATTTCAACATTTTCGCTGTCGTCAATGCCGACAGGTACGTTTTCATTCGGAATATTCGGAATTTTAAGCATGAAGTTTCTAAGCTCCTCGTCAATTCCTCTTACCTTTTCATCATCAGCTTTTATCTCATTGCTTAATTCCTTCATTTCAGCGAAAATCTCATCAGTGTTTTCACCGTTCTTTTTCATCTGCGGAATTTTCTTACTGATTTCATTCTGCTTTGCCTTCTTCTGTTCAACCGCGGTCAGAATGGCTCTTCTCTGTTTGTCAAGCTCTATCGCCGGCTCAATATCAAGGTCGTTATTACGTTTTTTAAGCGCTTCTTTAATACGCTCGGGTTCCTGTCTTAGAATTTTAATGTCTAACATTTTGTCTTATCCTTTCTATTGTAAATTAGTTTTTAAATTATCATAAATGATTTTCTGATCAACGGAAAGCTCGTCATAATTTACGGCAAGCAGCATTTCAAGAGCCTTTGCATTATTGCCCATTGTGAAATAACCGTTAGCGCTGAGAAGTATATCATTTGTAGCCTGTTTTTGTATAAGTTTCTGATTTTCATCCTTCAGCTTGATGTTTTCCTCAAGAAGTGTTTTGTTTTCTTCGCTCAGTACAGCGGCTTTTTCAGTTATACCTGATACGGGCGCTTGTGTCTGCTGTGAACTTTCTTCAACCTTCGGCTGATTTTTTTCAAGATTTGTCTGACCGAAGAATGAAAGTATAATCAAAAGTACAGCCACAATGAATATTAAAGCTGTATATAAAAACAGTGATTTGTTATTATTCTTATTCGTACTCATTATTCTCCGGCTTTCTTCAGTTTATTTTTTGCTTCATCAAGAGCGGCTTTTTCTTCATCAAGCAGCTTTATTGCAGTTTCGCCGCCGACAACCTCACGCACGTATGTATTGCATGAGTTGTGACCGTAAAGTGATGTAAGAATAAGACCGTCGTTGTTATTATTAAGAATCGCAAGCGCAAAGCTTAAATTTCCTTTCACGTCATCAAATGCGTCAAAATTTACAACGCCTATTTTCTTGAGTGATATATTTGAATCATTCTCACAGTTTCCGAGTCTTGAAAGGAGAACCGCGTCTGACGCGTCATTTACAGTTTTTGACAGGTCATCAACCTTGTCATAATAGTCCTTGAGCGCCCCGATAATATCGCCCTCTTCGGAATAATCCATAATTGTATTGATTTTAGATGAATTGATCGCGTTTAATATGAAACATATGATAATCAAAATCATCATTATAGCAAGCGCTATAAAAAGTAAAGTGTTACTGTTTATTGTCATTTTAATTCTCCTTTACATCTTAAAAAATTCGAGAATGCGTTCAAGATCCGCATTGCCGTAGTATTCAATTTCTATCTTGCCCTTTTTCGGACTGTGAGATATTTTAACCTTTGTACCCATTGCTGATGAAAGCTTGTTTTGCAAATTTTCAATTTCAATGTCATATGCTGTTTTTTCTTTTGGTTTTTTGGGCGGTGTTTTCTTCTGAAGCTGTTTTGCAAGCGCCTCCGCCTGACGCACATTAAGGTTGTCCTCAATAATTCTTTTTGAAAGCGCAATTCTCAGCTCCTTATCATCAAGCGACAGTATCGCTCTTGCGTGTCCGCTTGTAAGAGAACCGTCAATCAGCATTTTTTGAATGTCTTTTTCGAGCGATAAAAGTCTTAATGAATTTGCGACCGCGCTTCGGCTCTTTCCGACTTTCTGACTTATAAGCTCCTGTGTCAGAGAAAACTCCTCAATAAGAAGGTTATAACCAATTGCTTCTTCAATCGGATTAAGATTTTCACGCTGTAAATTTTCAATCAATGCGATTTCCGCGACTTGTTCTTCGTTATATGAACGTATAACGGCAGGTATTTCCTTTAGCTTTGCCTTTTTGGCTGCGCGCCATCTTCTTTCGCCGGCAACTATTTTATACATGCCGTTTTCCGACGGAGTAATAATTATTGGCTGTATCAGACCGTGCTTGCTTATTGATTCGGCAAGCGCGGCAATTTTATCCTCGTCAAAATGCCGGCGGGGCTGTTTTTTATTAGGTTCAATCTGTGACATACGGATATTTGTAATATCCCCTTCTTTTGCGGGATTTATATCAGAAGTTACTTCCTCAATGTCTGTTTCGCTGAAAAGAGAGCCAAGACCTTTACCCAAACCTTTCTTAGGCATATACTCACTCCTTATTATGAATTATTTTTTATAACCTCTTTCGCAAGAGCCATATATGCGTCAGCGCCCTTTGAGGTTCTGTCATAATTTATTATAGGCTCGCCGAAAGACGGTGATTCGCTGAGTCTTACATTTCTCGGTATTATTGTTTTATAAACCTTATCCGGAAAATATTTTTTTACTTCGTCAAGCACTTGTATTGAAAGATTTGTTCTTCCGTCATACATTGTTCCGAGAACTCCTTCAATATCTATATGCGTATTTAACTTTTTCTTGATTGTTTTGATTGTTGTGATGAGCTGACTCAGTCCCTCAAGAGCGTAATATTCGCACTGTATAGGAATTAATACGGAATCTGCCGCTGTCAGAATGTTGATTGTAATCATTCCAAGCGCGGGCGGTGAATCAAGAATTATAAAGTCAAATTCATCTTTAATCGTGCCGATTGCTTTTTTTAGGAAAAACTCGCGTTTTTCCTCATATGCAAGCTCAATTTCCGCCGCGCTCATATCCGATGATGACGGAATTATATATAAATTATTGTATTTTGTCCTTATAACAGCGTCTGCCGTTTTGCCGCTGTCAACAAGACAATCATATACAGATAAAGAATAATCGTTCCTTTCAATTCCAAGACCGCTTGTTGAATTACTCTGCGGGTCACAATCTATAAGAAGGGTTTTTTTACCCTCGTATGCAAGACAAGACGATAAATTGACGGAGGTAGTTGTTTTCCCCACTCCGCCCTTTTGATTTGTTATTGCAATTATTTTAGCCATATTAATCTCCATTTTTAAATTTATTACCTATATAATTATACCATAAAACTTTCATTTGTAAATGTTTCATGTGAAACATTTTGAAAATTTAACAATAATGTAATCTTTCTGTTTATTTTGATTTGTTTTACCGTTTGTTTCAACATTTATTTCACTTTTTTTCATATGAAACAAACCGAAACAAGCCGAGATAATTATGTATAATTTGAGAATTAATTACCATAATATATATATCATTCAAAAAGGGAGGTTAACGTGAAAAATCACGTTAATTGATTTAATTATGAATAATTTGCTTACTAAAATAAAAGATTATCTGTTGTTCAATCCAAAGGCAGCCGAGGACGAATTTGATTTGAAAAGCGGCAGGAATCCTACGGAATATGACGTAAGAACGGAAAATACCGAAACAACAGAAAATGACAAGGTATTTAATAATATAGAACAAAACCTTTCGTATGTAAAGGCGAGATTTACTTATCCGATAAATAACGATATTGTTATCCGTGAAATAATTATGAAGGAGCGCCGCAAGGCTTTTGTTGTGTTTATTGACGGAATGGTGAGTACAGATATGGTCGATTTGGCGGTTATAAAGACATTGCTTGAAATACCGTATTTTTCGGATGATGAAATATACAAGGCGGAAAGTGAAATTATATATAAATTCATTGCCCATTCACAGGCATCCTCCACCGAAAGTATGGATACGGTATTTGAAGAAGTCAACTTCGGCTCATGTGTTGTGTTTGTTGACGGATTTGAAAAGGCATTTGTAATTGATGTTCGTGATTGGGGTCACAGAAGTATTGACAAGCCGGAGAACGAACAGTCTATCTATGGTCCGCAAGAGGCATTTGCGGAAATGCTGCGTAATAATACTGCGCTTGTACGTAAGATTATAAAAAATGAAAAGCTGATAGCCGAGGGTATAAAAATAGGAAAAAAAAGTAAGACAAGAGGCGTTATGCTTTATATTTCCGATATTGCAAATCCCAATCTTGTTAAAGAAGTGCGCAAAAGGCTTAACGGAATTAATATGGATTATGTGATATCTATTGAAGAAGTTTCTATGATGATGGAGGAAGGAACGTATTCAATAACAACACATTTTCTTGAAACGGAGCGGCCGGACAGAGTTGCGCGCGCTTTAACCGAGGGACGTGTCGCGTTTATGTTAAACGGCAGTCCGCATGTACTTATTATGCCGACAAATATATTTGAACTGACACACGCGGTTTCAGACGATTATCTTCGTGTGCCGTACGCGAATATGGCAAGAATAATAAGAGCGATTGCGATTCTTTTTTCAACGCTCCTTCCCGCGCTTTATCTTGCAATCACTCTTTTCCATCAGGAAATCATACCGACTTATCTGCTGTATTCAATCAGCGCCGCGCGCGAAAATGTGCCGTTTCCGAGTCTGGTGGAATTACTGCTTATGGATTTATCGTTTGAGATGATACGTGAAGCAGGACTCAGAATGCCCGGACCGATTGGGTCAACACTCGGTATTGTTGGCGGTCTGATACTCGGACAGGCAGCGGTCAGCGCGAAAATAGTAAGTCCTATTATGATTATAATTATTGCAATAACAGGTATCGGTTCATTTGCAACGGCAGATTATTCGCTAAGCTGGAGTTTTCGTGTACTGCGTCTGATTTTTATAATACTGGCGGCAACGCTTGGTTTTTATGGTATTGCGATAGGTATATTCGTTTACGCGCTTGTTCTTGGCGCGCAAAAGAGCTTTGGAACTCCATTTCTTTCACCAATACCAAAAATTAAAAATCGGAGTATGATAAATGCTGTTTTTGTAAACCCGATGTGGAAAAGAGAAAGACGTCCCGATTTTCTTTATACAAAAAATGATAAAGAAGAACCAAAAATCAGCCGTAGCTGGAAAACAAAGAAAAAGTATTAAATGTTTCACGTGAAACAAAAGGAGTTATTATGCTGCATAGAAAAGAAATGACAACATTGCTTATAAATGTCATAGCGACAAAAATGCTGCTGACATTTCCGAGAATATTTATAATTGGAAGCGGCAATAGCGCATGGATACAGGCAATCTATAATTCAATAGTTGTATTTCTGATATTTTTGATAACAACAAAGATTTACAGAGGTAAGAAAAATATTATTGAGCTTGCTCAGATGTCAGGCGGTAAAGGATTAAAGATTTTTATCGGTTTACTTGTGTTTGAGGCATTTATTGTAAATTTTGCGGCAACAATACGAATATTTCCGGAAACAATAAAAATTGTGCTGCTTCAGGATTTCAATGTAGAGTATATAACGGTTGTCTTTATAATTTCAATTGCTATCGGCGCGTATATTGGAATAGAGTCGCTCGCAAAAGTTAATTATATCTTTATGTCGATATCCGGATTTGTTTTTCTGGCATTTCTGCTTTTGCTTATACCGTATTATAAGCTTGATAATCTTATGCCGATTTTGGGAAACGGATATAAAAGTATTTTTTTAAATGGGTTCAACACAATTTCGTTGTTTACGGATTTGCTGCTTTTAAATATTCTGCTGCCATACAGCGAAAATGCCGTTGAGGCAAGAAAAAGCGGAAAAAAAGCAATAGTCATAAGCGCGACTATTGCTGTCGTCATTTTACTTGCGTATTGTCTGATTTATCCGTATCCGGCATCAAGCGAATTTCTCATTCCTGTGTATCAGCTTACAAGAATAATTCATCTAAGCAGCTTTTTCAGTAGATTTGAGGCAATCTTTCAATTTGTGTGGTCAATACTTCTGCTGCTGTATTCGGCAATTTACGTTTATGCCTTGTGCTATGTATGGCAGATAACGTTTGGACTTAAACACCACAGACCGCTTATATTGCCTATTGTTATAATAAGCGGCGTGATATCGCTTATACCGGATTCATTAATTGACCTTCTGAAAAGCGAAGAATTAGAAAAAATCATTGTATATCCGATAGCGTTTTTGCTTCCGATAATTTTTGGTATAGTGTCAAGAAAATATTACGGTGAACAAAAGAGAAAGGATGAGAATGATGAAAAAATTTAAAGTAATAATTTTGACTACTATTATAGTAATATTTTCATTTTCGCTTTCAGGCTGCACGGGAACAGAACCGAATGAAATAGCCTATATTGTCGCGCTCGGCATAGACAGCGCTGATAATAATAATTATAAAATAACAATACAGTACGCGAATCCGACACAGATAAGCGGAGGCGGCGAAGAAGGCGGAAAAGCCGGCAGCGAGATTGTTGATAATATAGTTGTGGAAGCGCCTAATATATATGCCGCGGTAGGTCTGGCAAATCAGATTGAAAGTAAGAATTTTTCTCTTTCACACGCAAAACTTATTGTATTTTCAGAGGAAGTCGCGAAGAAAGGATTACGTAATATAACGGAAACCTTTATAAGAAGCGAAGAATTGCGTCCCGATGTGTATATTGCTGTCGCGCTTGATGAGGCGTCTAAATATCTGACATCGGTAAAACCGGTTATGGAAGTAAATCCTGCCAAATATTACCAGTTAATTTATGATAAGAACAGTCTTGTCGGTGTTGCGGAGGGTGAGGCAAAGAATTTCTTTTTCGGTATAAAAACGGGGGATTATGATTCGCTTTTACCGCTTGCCGGAGTTATAGGCAGCGAAGAAGAAAAGAGCGGACAATCCGGCGGCGAATCACAGGGAGGTTCTTCCGGCGGCAGTTCCGGCGGCGGTGAATCAGGCGGGGACTCCGGCGGCGGTCAGGAAGAAAAGCCAAAGGAAAACAGCAAACAAAAGGAATCACCCATGAACGAAAGCGGATTTGAATACAAAATGCGTGACTATATTGCCGGACAAAGCGCAATTCAGCTTAAAAGCGAGAGCGAAACAATGGGAAGCGCCATATTTAAGGGTGATAAAATGATAGGAGTAATGGGTTCAATTCAAACAGAAATTTTTAAACTGTTCGGATGTGACTATAAGTATAGTTATATTACGCTTTTCAATGAGAAAACTCCGGAAAATCCGATAACTATAAAGATAACACAGCAAAGAAAACCTGTTTACGATATAGATATTGAAAAGAAAAAGATTAATGTTGAAATTTCTATTGAGGGAGATATATATTCTTTACCATCGGATTATAATGTTGAAAATGATATCGAAAATTTTGAAACAAATTCTGAAAAGTATATAGAAGAAGCCTGTGAAAGTTTTATGACAGACATTTTAAAAAATTATGAAAGCGATATTTTTCATCTGAATGAGAGATGCAAAAAGAAATTTCTCACAAATGATAAGTATAACGAGTTTAAAAAGAATACGGACTACAGTGAATATGATATTGATGTAAAAGTAAATTTTGAAATAAGGAGAACCGGACTTGTAATTAACGAAGGTTAGGTGGTTTTATGATTGAAAAAATAATTTTTCTTGCCGTAATTCTGATTTGTACTATAAGAATAGTCAGTTATGGAATTTATACTGTAAAGGATAAGAATAAAACAGGCGCGGCGGGACTTTTTATTATGGCTTTTATGGTTGCGTCAAGTTCAATTTATTTTTTCATGAATTAGCTTGAAATAGGTACCGCTCTATTATATAATAGCTTTAGAAAATAAAGTATCGCGGGGTGGTATTTTGAATAAGTTAAAAACTTGTTTTTTTACAGGACACAGAATGATAGCAAATAACAAGCTTGATATAATAAAAGAAAAGCTCATGAAAGAAATTGAAAGGCTGATAGTTGAATATAATGTGAAGAATTTTATATGCGGCGGAGCATTGGGATTTGATACAATAGCAGCCGGAGAGGTTATAAAAACGCGGGAAAAATATCCGCATATAAAGCTTGTGATGTATCTGCCCTGTCATGGACAGGAATCAAAATGGAATGATGAGCAAAAATACCGTTACAGACTTCTTTTGTCAAAAGCAGACAAGATATTATACGTGAATGAAGAATACACAGAAGGATGTATGCAACAGCGTAATCTGAAAATGATTAAGGATTCATTTTTTTGTGTTGCGTTCTGTATACTGTCAAACAGCGGCACAGGTATGACACTCCGTAATGCTCAGGCAGTGGGGACGGATATTATAAATATAGCTGATGAAATATACTGACACTAAAAAAGAAACCGCTTGCCGGCGGTTTCTTTTTAGTTATAAATTACTTATTAAATCATTCATATCATACATGCCTGCCGGCTTTTTGGCAATGAACTTTGCGGCCTTGATTGCGCCGACAGCAAATACTTCCTTGCTGTGCGCGCTGTGCTTTAGCTCAATAACCTCGTCATTACCGGCGAAAATGATGTCGTGGTCGCCAACGATTGTGCCGCCGCGCACCGAGTGCAGACCGATTTCGGTTTTCTTTCTCTTTTTGCGTACCGCATGTCTGTCATATACATATTCAGCCGGAAAAGAAAGTGTTTCGTCAATAGCGTCCGCAATTGCAAGCGCTGTTCCGGATGGAGCGTCAATTTTCTGATTGTGATGACGTTCAACAATTTCTATATCAAAGCTGCCCTCTAAAAGCTTTGTCGCTTTTTTCGCGAGAGCGATAAGAAGATTAATTCCAAGACTCATGTTTGCCGAGAAGAATACCGGAATTTCGTCTGACGCGGTCTTAAATTCCTGTTTCTGTTCATCTGAGAAACCCGTTGTTGCGAGAATGACAGGCAATTTGCGTTTTTTACAGTAAGTAAGTATATTTGTAAGCGCTGACGGATGTGAGAAATCAATCATAACATCAGCCTCGTCTGTAAACTCGTCGGGATTTGTGAAAACGGGGTATGTGTTTTCGATTGAATCATTCACATCGAAGCCTGCCACGATTTCACATTCGCTGTCCTCGCTGACAAGACGTGTGATAACCTGACCCATCTTACCGTTACAGCCGTTCATAATTATTTTTGTCATTGGTTTTGCTCCTTTATGCCAATTTCATACCGAAGTCAATCATAGACTTCTTGAGTTTTTCAAGGTTTGCGCTGTCCATGTCAACAAGCGGCATACGAAGATTACCGACATTGAAGCCCAAAAGCCTCATAGCTGTTTTTACAGGAACAGGGTTAACCTCGATGAACAGGTTATTGATAATTTCAAGCATTTTAAGCTGAAGGTCTGTTGACTTATCAACCTCACCGTTAAAATAGTATTCGCATATATTATGTGTTTCCCGCGGAAGAATATTCGCGACAACCGATATAACACCCTTACCGCCAAGTGAAAGTGTCGGAACAATCATATCGTCATTGCCGGAATAAATGTAAAGCTCGGGAACTTCCGCGGCAACCTTTGCCATATAGCTGATGTTTCCGCTTGCTTCCTTGATTGCCACAATATTTTCTGCCTTTGCAAGCTCCTTTAGCGTGTCGATTGCAAAGCTCATGCCTGTTCTTGAAGGCACGTTGTAAAGAATAATCGGAACATTTACTGCGTTTGCGATAGCGCTAAAGTGCGCGACAAGACCCTTTTGAGTAGTCTTGTTGTAGTATGGAGTCACCGAAAGCAATCCGTCAACGCCGAATTCCTCTGCCTTCTTTGAAAGCTCAATCGCATGCGCAGTGTCATTTGAACCTGTTCCGGCAATTACCGGTATTCTGCCGGCAGCCTTTTCAACGGTGAACTTTATAGCCGCAAGATGCTCTTCATCAGGCATTGTTGACGCTTCGCCTGTTGTTCCGCAGATAATAATTGCGTCTGTGTTATTTTTAATATGATATTCAATCATCTTTCCAAGCTCGTCATAGTTTGTTGTCATGCCGTTAAACGGCGTAACAATTGCCACGCCTGAGCCTGTGAACGGTAATGTCTTTGCCATAATCAATCAATTCCTTTCTATTTTTTTATTAAAATTATTGCTTGGAGCATTCGCAAGCGAACGCTCTAATCCATATATCCCTTTGCTGTAAGCAGTTCAGCAAGAAGAACAGCGCCGCCTGCCGCGCCGCGAAGCGTGTTATGGCTCATTGAAACCATCTTATAATCATACTGTGTTGATTCTCTCAGACGTCCGCATGAAATTGCCATACCGCCGTCGATTGTGCGCGCTGTCGCAATCTGCGGCTGATTTGGCTCGTCTTTTTCCGTGTAAACGTGAATGAACTGCTTTGGAGCGTGAGGAAGGTTAAGCTTCTGCGGCTCGCCTGTATATTCAGCCCACATTTTTTCAATTTCCTCTACTGAAGGCTTGTTTGCGCTGTCCTTGAACGAGAAGAAGATTGCCGCTGTATGTCCGTTTGATACGGGAACTCTGTATGTCTGACATTCAATCTGAAGCGCGTTTGAAGGAACGATTTCCTTACCTTCGATTTTACCGAGTACCTTATTAGGCTCAACCTCCGACTTCATTTCCTCGCCGCCGATATATGGAATAAGATTGTCAACCATTTCCGGCCATGTTTCAAATGTCTTACCCGCGCCTGAAATTGCCTGGTATGTTGTAACAAGAGCATGGTCAATCGGATACTTCATGTTGATAACTGCCATTGCGGGAAGATATGACTGAAGCGAGCAGTTTGACTTAACTGCTATAAAGCCTCTCTTTGTACCGAGTCTTTCGCGCTGTGCGGGGATGATTTCAAGATGCTGCGGATTGATTTCAGGAATAATCATCGGTACGTCAGGAGTATGACGGTGCGCTGAGTTGTTTGAAACAACAGGACATTCCGCCTTTGCGTATTTTTCCTCAAGAGCCTTGATTTCGTCCTTGTTCATATCAACCGCACAGAATACGAAGTCAACCTTTTTGGCGATTTCATCAACATCATCCGTCGCGTTCATAACTATCATATCTGCCACGGAAGACGGGATTTCCTCGTCCATAGCCCATTTAGCGCCGACAGCGTCCTTGTATGCCTTACCCGCGCTTCTCGGAGAAGCTGCGAGAACTTCGATTGTATACCATGGGTGATTGTGCAAAAGTGTGATGAAACGCTGTCCGACCATACCTGTCGCGCCTATAATACCTACCTTGTAATTGTCTTTCATTATTGACTCTCCTTTAGCTATATATTGGATAAAAAAAGACAGTAGCCGGAAACTACTGCCATGTTTGCGTAACAAAACCGGCGATAGCTCCCCACCTTACGATGACAGTCATACCGCTCTTAACGGGTATGCCCAGCAGCAGTACGTGCAATCGCACTGAAGCTTCGGCGTTATATCCTTTTTATCGCGCATCACAGGTAACTGCATACCTCCGCGCGTGTACTCATATAATAACGCGCCTCTATCTTGCCTTTTATATTATTATACTACCACTATTAATACTATGTGTCAATAGGATAAATATTATTTTTTTGTTACATTCCTTTAAATCTTGCGAACTCCTGAGCCCAGTAAATTCCATAACGTCCGCCTTTAACCACACTCACGCCCAAATACTGAAAATCCGGATTCATAATATTTTTTCTGTGACCCTCGCTGTTCATCCAGGATTCCACAACCGCTTCGGGCGAATATTGACCGGCGGCAATATTTTCTCCGGCTGTCCAGTATGAGATTCCATACTTTTTCATTCTGTCAAAGGGCGTTTCGCCGTCCGGATTGTCATGCGCGAAGAAATCACGCGCAATCATATCGTCACAGTGTAATTTTGCAAGCTCCGCAAGCGAGTCGTTCCATGCAAGCGGGTTTAAACCGTTTTTGTTTCGCTCGTTATTTGTAAGGGTTAAAACCTTCTTTGCCCACTCGTCAAAATTACTTTTTTCAACAGTGATGTTAACAGTCTTTGTTTCGCCGTCCCAGTCCACCTGAGCGCCGGCTGCCTCGGAGACGGCGCGCAGCGGTACAAAGGCGAGATTATTATAAATAATCGGCGGTGTGCTGAGTTCTATGGCATCTTCATTTACATATATTATTGGTTTGTCGATAAAAAATGTTATTGCAAGATTTTCCTTTTCCGCTGTAACGCGTCTGTCCTCATCGAACCACTGCACCGTCATGTCAAGCTCTTCAAATATTGCGCGGAACGGCACAAGCGTTGAATCGTTTATTATTATCGGCGGCTGCTCAAATGACATCATATCGCCATTCATGTAAACCGTTATATCGTCCGCGAAGACAGTTGTTGAAAATCCCATTATTATAATAAACATTATAAGCGCTTTTTTCACGTTAATCACTTCCCTGCTATTATTATACAATAAACGCAACGTAATAACAAGATGAAT
>CAZWLT010000029.1:0-14998 GCA_964634915.1 uncultured Clostridium sp.
TAAAAAACTTACGGGCAAAAATCCGAAAGCGTTTATAAAACAAGAAAAATAACCGCCTCGCGGTTATTTTTCTGCGGTTATTTTTCTATCAATGATTTTTTATAAATATCGAGTATCTCATCCCTTGACGGAATATGTATACTGTTCTTTGTACCGCCGGCATTTGCCGCAATATCGGCATACATTTCAAGCTCCTGCGGCGCAAAATTTTCAACCTTACCCAATATCCTTTTCAGCGTATTCCCAAATTCACCGACATTATTCATACCCATGCTTTCAAGTATGCTTTTCACTTTTTCCGGCGCATACTTTTCCGTATACTCCACAAACGCGTTAAGCAAAAGTCCGTTCGCGCGTCCGTGGTCTATATTCTTGAAATATGTCAGCGAATATCCCATCGCGTGTACGGCAGTGGTTTTTGTCTGTGATATAACCACGCCGCCCAGCATGGACGCATACAAAAGTTTTTCTCTGCATTCATCGTCAAAATCTCCGTTCGCAAGTTTATCAAACTCTGACGCAATAATTCGTACAGCAGCTTTCGCAATTTCATCAGACATTGAATTCGCGCGCGCTGACATCATACCCTCCACAGAATGCGAAAGGGCGTCTATGGCTGTATTGACGGTGGTTTTAAAGCTGAGATTTTTCGTATAACCCGCGTCAAGCAGCGCATAAGACGGGAACAGGCATGGCGCGCTTATGCTCGTCTTCGTCTGTTTTTCATGATTTGTCAGAACCGAATACGGAGTGACCTCCGAACCCGTTCCGGCAGTTGTGGGAATATGTATCATAGGCAGCGCCTTGTTACCGATATTGCCGCTAAAAAGGTCTTTCTTTTCAATATCCGAAACAGCAAGCAGCGCGATAGCCTTTGCGGCATCCATAGGAGAGCCTCCGCCTATCGCTATGATAAAATCAGCCTCCTCCTCCATTGCCATTTCCGCGCCTTCATATACACATTCAACTGTCGGATTGCTCATAACACGGTCAAATATCGCGTATTCCGCCCCAATTGAATGAAGAACCTCTGTAACATCATTTAGCGAACCGTTATTCTTCGCGGAATTTCTTCCCGTGACAATAAGCGCCTTCTTGCCCTTTTTAAAAACTTCCGCGTGATTCTTTACGCAATTCTTTTCACAAATTACATTTGTCGGCATATAAAAACTAATATTCAAAAAAACACCGCCCCTCATATAAATTATATGTACAGTATATCACTGTTCCGTAAATTTTACAAGTATCATCTCACAGCTTAAAAGCCGCCTTATTACGTTTTTACCCGTTACATGAAATCAACCCGCCAAACCCGCTTATATCAAAAAGCAGGCAGCCACATATCCGGACTGCCCGTATTTGAAAGAAAAGGAGTTTACTTATTCAATTCCCTGACCTCAATTTCATCGTCAAGGAAACAGAAACCAAAATAACCTTTGGCATGTATTTTATCAAGGTATTTGGAAAGTTTTTTAGGCTTTTCACAAATTACCACATCATAATCATTTCCAAGCTTTTGAGCTGTTTTTATCGCCTTTACAATATCAGCTTTGTCATGCAGAAGCGCGATTCTCTTTTTTGTATCGGGTATTGAGTAGCCTGCCTCTGTCAGAAGCGCGAATATTCTCTCAAATCCGATAGAAAATCCGACAGCGGGAATATTCTCGCCCGTAAACTTACCTATAAGATTATCGTATCTGCCTCCGCCGGCTATTGACCCTTTGAACTTATCACTCACAATTTCAAACACTGTGCCTGTGTAATATCCCTGTCCTCTTACAAGCGAAATATCAAACTTAATATCATACTTGCCTTCTGACAGTTCATTTATTGAATTTATAATTGTTTCAATATCCTCCGACGCGCCGGCAGAGCATATTTCCTTAACGCTTTCTATAGTGAGAGGCTTTTCTATTATTTCACAAAACTTAGAGACTGCCGTTTTATCAAAGCCCTTATCGTTAAGCTCGGCAGCAACTCCCTCCGCGCCTATCTTATCAAGCTTATCAAATGTTATACATACGCTGTCAAGCCGGTCATCGGCAAAACCGGCATTTGAAAGAAGCGAGCGAAGTATTCTTCTGTCATTTATTTTAACCGTAAAGTCCTTTATGTCAAGGGACAACAGCGCCTTTGCTGTTGTATGGATAAGCTCTATTTCAGAGCTTATCGAGGATGAGCCGATTATATCTATATCACACTGTACAAATTCGCGTAATCTTCCTTTTTGCGGTCTTTCAGCACGGTATACCTTATCAATCTGTATACACTTTGCCGGAAGCACAAGCTTTTCACGATTATTCGCGTAATATCTTGAAAGCGGAAGCGTAAGGTCATACCTCAGTCCCATATCGCAAAGATTATTTATATCACCGCTGTTCATTGCCTTTGTCAGCTTGTCGCCGCGTTTTAATATCTTGAATATAAGATTAAGATTATCGCCGCCGTCACTCTTGTCAAGATTTTCTATCTCCTCAACCGCCGGCGTCATTATACGCTCAAAGCCCGCGGCTGTGTATGTATTCAGTATTTGTGTCTGCAAATAATCTCTTAATCTTGCTTCCTCGGGAAGATAATCATTTGTGCCCTTTACTGTTGTGATTTTCATTTTTTCTTTCCTTCCTTAGCCATTTTTGTCATAAGCTCATAAATCTTTTCAAGCGCGTCTGTCTTTGCCAGTTTTTTCAAATTGTCAGACATCGTTTTAAGAGCCGTCTTATCCTCCGCCATTGACATTATCTTATCATAAAGCGCGTCGGCTGTCAGTTCGCTTTCAACAATCACAGCCGCCGCTTTTATTCGTTCAAATTCACGCGCATTCTGCTCCTGATGATTTCTTACAACATTCGGCGACGGTATAAGGATTGACGGCTTATTAAGCGCCGCTATCTCACTTACCGTTATCGCGCCCGCGCGTGACACAACAACGTCAGCTGCCGCCATACAGTCCGCCATATTATCTATATACGAAACGACCTTTACATCATCAGACAAATTGATACCTTTTTCATTAATCTTATTCATAATCTTTTTGTAATTTCTGTCGCCCGTTCCGAAAAGAAGCTCTATTTTACCGTCGCTTACTATTCTTTCAAGCATTTCAACCACGGTATCATTTATTTTGTCAGCGCCGAGACTGCCGCCGAAAATAAGCACAAACGGTTTATTTATACCAAGTTTTTTACGCGACGCGTTATAGTCCGCCTTTAGAATTTCGCCTCGGACAGGATTGCCTGTCACAACGCATTTTTCCTTTTTCTTCATGTGGTTTATTGTTTCCTCAAAGCTTAACGCGAGATAATCCACATACTTTTCCGCGCCGCGCACAGTAAGTCCCGGATAAACATTCTGTTCATGTATCAGTGACGGTACCCCCATCCTCTTTGACGCAATAGCCACAGGTCCGCTGACATATCCGCCTGTGCATACAATGCAATCAGGTTTGAATTCCTTTATAATCTTTTTGCAGTCACGGTTTGCTTTCATAAGTTTTTTCAGAACAGACACATTTTTCAGCAAATGTTTTCTGTCAAATCCGGCGATATCAATGAATTTCAGTTCATATCCTGCCTTCGGCACAAGTTTTGTTTCCATACCGCTCTTTGTACCGACAAAAACCGCCTCAAAATCCTTATCCCGCGCCGCTGCATAGTCCGCAATCGAAATAGCGGGATTTATATGTCCGCCCGTTCCGCCGCCGGCAAATAATACTCTCATCTGTTAAATCTCCCTTTTAATTCTTTATCGAATATCTTGAAATATTAAGCAAAACACCCATTTCCAGAAGCAATGTCAATATCGCCGTACCGCCATAGCTGAAAAACGGCAGCGCGACACCGGTATTCGGCACACTTGACGTCGCAACGGCTATATTCAGCACAGTTTGTATGCCGAGCTGACCCGCTATACCAAGCGCGACAAGCGAGCTGTATGTATCCGGCGCGTTCATCGCGATTCTCACGGCTCTTAAAATCAATATTGCGAAAAGCAATATCACAACCGCCGCGCCGACAAAGCCTAATTCCTCACATACTATAGCAAAAATAAAATCATTATACGGCTCAGGCAGATATGAATACTTCTGAACGCTCTGTCCAAGACCCACACCGAAAAGTCCGCCGGAGCCTATCGCGTAAAGTCCCTGCGCCACCTGATAACTCTCATCGCGTATATCCTTGAACGGGTCCATAAAGCTCGTTACTCTCGCCCATCTTTCCGGACTTAACAGATACACCCCAAAAATCATCACAGGTATGATTATTAAAGCGCCGACAATCACCGGTTTTACAGGTGTGCCGCCGGCTATCATAACAGTCACGCCGATGCCGGCAATAACTATTGCGCCGCTGAGATGTGTTTCCATAAGCATAAGTCCAAGCACTATAATCAGCACGCCTATATACGGAATATTGCCGCCGAGCTTTTTCAGATTATATTTGCCGCTGTCCACAAGCTTCGCAAAATACATCGCAATTACCGGTTTCATAAATTCAGACGGCTGCAGCTGAAGTATCGGTGTATTCAGCCATCTTCTTGAACCGTTCAGCTTTACGCCTATTCCCGGTATAAGCACGCACACCAGCAATATTGTGCATACAAACATCATCTTAGGAACAAGGTTTTTATAGCGGTTATAATTTATTTTTGAAATTATAACCATGCCGACAAGCCCAATTACCGCGCACGCAAACTGCTTGATAAAAAAGTAATAGGAATTGCCATGCAAAGTATTTCCCGCCGGCGCTGACGCGGAAAGCAGCATTACCAGTCCGGCTGAAAGCAGCAGCACGACTATAAACAAAAATGTATAGTCAATGTCTCCCGCTTTAACAATTCTGACAGGCTTACCCACAAGACGTCTTGTTGCGCTTTTATTCTGTTTTGAAGCTTTTTTAGGATATGTAACTCCTGCCATAATGCTATTCTCCTTTTATTTTGTACCAAACCATGCGGCAACGCAAAGAACTGCTGTTGCAAGTGTGAATACCCAAACGACCTTCTTCTCACTCCAGCCTGACATCTCAAAATGATGATGAATAGGTGTCATCTTGAATATTCTCTTTCCTTCACCGTACTTTTTCTTTGTAATCTTGAAATAAGTTGTCTGCATAATAACAGATAATGTTTCCATTAAATATACAAAGCCGACAATTATAAGGAATATCGGCATTTTCAAGTCAATTGCAATAAGCGCGACAGCCGCTCCGAGAAACAGCGAGCCGGTGTCACCCATAAATACTTTCGCCGGATATTTGTTATACCGGAGAAAGCCGAGAAGTCCGCCGACAAGCGCCGCTGAGAATATTGTCACACCGAATTCTTTGAATGTTATGTATGAAACAAACGCAAAGAACAAGCCTACAATAACAGTTACACTTGACGCAAGTCCGTCAAGACCGTCTGTAAGGTTTACGGCGTTGACAACACCGACAACAACAAACATTACGAACGGTATATAAAGCCACAGAGGCATTGTCCATTCGATTGAGGTAAACGGAATTTTAATCGCCGTGTCAAGCACACCCATAATGTAAAGCACAACCACATATATTGCGGCAAGCGCAACCTGCATAATAAATTTCTGCGCCGCTGTCAGACCAAGATTACGTTTTTTTACTACCTTTATATAATCATCAACAAATCCGATTATGCCAAAACCAAGCGATATTACAAACAGCAGTATACATCTTGCATACGTCTTGTCAAAATTGCCGTTCATCGCAAGTATAACAACGGATGCCAAAATTGCCGCCGCAATTCCGACTATAAACATTATGCCGCCCATTGTTGGCGTACCTGATTTTTTCTGATGCCATTTGGGACCTTCCTCACGGATTTCCTGTCCGAATTTAAGCTTTTCAAGCCACGGTATAAATACCGGCCCGAACACAAGCGTTATAACAAGCGCCGCGGCAAACGGCAGTAATGATGACATCAACATTCCCTTTAATACTTCCATTTCATATTCCCCTTTAGTTATTCTTTATTGTATTATATACTTCCTCAAAGCGCATACCGTGTGAAGCCTTTATAAGAACAGCGTCACCGCTTTTTATCTCGTTCTTTACAAAATTGCACACCTCAAGGGTTTTATCAAATGTTACAACATTTTTCATACCGTTGTCTTTTGCTCCCCGCGCGGCGGACTTCATGTTTTCACCGGCTGTGATAAGAAAGTCAATACCGTTTTCCGCGACTGATTTGCCAATCTCATAATGAGCTTTCATGGCAAACTCACCCATTTCAAGCACATCACCCAAAATCGCAACCTTTCTCTTATCCTTTGCAGTCCCCAGAACTTTAAGCGCGGCTCTGATAGAATCGGGAGACGCGTTATAGCAGTCATTTATAATTGTAATACCCTCGTATTCCTCAACTGCCATACGCATTTCGGTAGGCTTGAAATTCTTTATACCGTCAATTATCTTTTCCATCGGCACATCAAATTCACGTCCTACGCATATTGCCGCAAGCGCGTTATACACATTATGCGCGCCCGGAACTGTTACCTCCGCATTGTATTCCTTTCCGTCAGCGACCGCTGTGAATGTGATACCGTTAAGTCCGTTGTCCGCAATATTCTTTGCGTAAACGTCATTTTCCGGATTTTCTATACCGTAGTATACAACCTTATATTCGCCCATACCCTTTGTTGTTGAAAGAAAATCATTATCACCGTTTACAATAAGAGTATTATCCTTTGTAAACAGCTTCGTTATTTCCATCTTCGCTTTGAAAATACCTTCGCGTGAGCCAAGATTTTCAATATGCGACTCGCCGATATTTGTTATAACAGCAACATCGGGTCTGCCGATTGACGCGAGACGCTCAATCTCGCCAAAATGGTTCATACCCATTTCAAGAACTGCCGCTTCATGCTCCTTTTCAAGCCTGAAAATCGTTATCGGCAAGCCGATTTCATTATTAAAGTTACCTTGCGTCTTAAGAGTATTATACTTCTCGCCAAGCACAGACGCAAGCATATCCTTCGTGGTAGTTTTTCCCACACTGCCCGTAACCGCGACAGTCGGAACATTATGCTTCATTTTATAATATCTTGCTATGTCGGCAAGAGCCTTCATTGTGTCCTCAACTCGGATTATTGTCTTTCCGATTAAAAGCTCTGTATCCTTGCTAGTAAGCGCTGCCGCCGCGCCAAGGTCAAACGCCGCCTTTATAAACTCATGTCCGTCGAACTTCTCGCCGACAAGCGGAATAAACAACACTCCGCCGGCTGCTTTTCTTGAATCGGTTGTTATGTCCTTTATTTCCTTATCCCTATCACCGCTTAAAAGCTTACCGCCCGTGGCTTTTAGAATGTCCTCAACTGTCATCGTCTGCATATCTTATAATTCCCTTCTTTTATCCTCTGCTCAAAAACAAGGGCGGTAACATTCCCCCGCCCTTTTGAAATTACTTATTAAGGTGCTTATATACAACAGCACGCTCGTCAAAATCATGCTTTTCCTTACCGATTATCTGATACGTTTCCTGTCCCTTTCCCGCAAGGATTATGACATCGTCCTTTTTTGCATGGTCAAGCGCGTAGCCGATAGCCTCGCGTCTGTCCACTATAACAGTATATTTACCGTCTGTCTTTTTCATGCCTTCTTCAATCTCGTTTACTATTGCGGCAGGGTCCTCTGTTCTCGGATTATCAGATGTTATAATGCTGAAATCCGATAATTTGCCCGCAATTTCACCCATTATAGGACGTTTTGTGTTATCTCTGTCACCGCCGCAGCCAAACAAAGTTATAACATCACCCTTTGCGAAATCCTGTACAGTGCTTATAATATTTTCAAGACCGTCAGGTGTGTGCGCGTAATCAATTATTACTGTATAATCTGTGTCTGTCGGAACAACCTCAACGCGTCCGACAACACCGCCGGCATTCACAAGCCCTTTTATAATTGTATCCATATCGATTCCAAGCTGAATAGCCGCACCCATAGCGCAAATTGCGTTATATACGCTGAATTTGCCGGGAATTACTATATGAACGGGATATGTCTTGCCGTTATAGTCAACTTCAAAATCAGTACCTCTCGCTGTTATGCTGATATTCTTTGCGGTAATGTCGCAGCCTTCGCGAAGTCCGACCTTTATTATATCGCACGGCGCGTTTTCCGCAATCTTCTTACCGCCGTTATCATCAAAATTGACAACGCCCTTATTACTTATATCAAACAGCTTTGCCTTTGCTTTAAGGTAGTTTTCCATTGTCTTATGAAAATCAAGATGGTCACGTGTCAGATTAGTGAACACGCCCACATCAAACTGACATCCATGCACTCTTTCAAGCTCAAGCGCGTGACTTGAAACCTCCATAACGACACATTCCGCGTCACTTTCCGCCATTTCCGCAAATAACTGCTGCAGCTCAAGCGCGTTTGGCGTTGTGGGAGTTGTGCTTTGCGTGACAAGCACTTTATCGCCTATGATATTCTGATTTGTACCGATAACGCCTGCTCTCATACCTGCCGCTTCAACGATACTCTTTATAAGATATGTTATTGTTGTCTTACCGTTTGTGCCTGTTATGCCTACAAGTCTGAACTTCTTCGACGGATTATCATAATACTTACACGCCATTTCGGCAATTTCCGTCCTTGAATTTTCAACATACCATACCGGAACGTCAACATCTATTTTCTCCTCGGCAACGATTACAGACGCGCCGTTTTTTACTGCCATCTGCGCGAATTTGTGTCCGTCCGTTTCAAAACCCTTTATGCACACAAACACGTTGCCCGGAAGTACATTTCTCGAATCATATGCGATACCTGTTATATCGGTATCCTCGTGTTCTTCAAGCCACTTTTTACCAAAAAGCTCACTCGCTAACATTATTTACTCCCCCTTATATATTTAATCAGAAGTTACCTGTCGGAATTCAACACCGATAACAGTAGCCGGACTTACCGACTCGCCTGCCTCAATACTTTGCTTTACCGCGTATGAGCTGCCCGCGTCACTGTGTCCCGCGCCGACAACCTCAAAATTCAGTCCGCGAAGTTCAAGCGTGTATTTAGCATCGCTCGGCGACATGCCTTCAAGGTTAGGTACTGTTACTGTTTCCGTTTTATCCTGTTTTTCTGTATATAGAATAACTGTTGATTCTTCTCCTATCACGACTCCGGGCTTTGGCAGCTGGTCTATAACCTTATCACCATCGCCAACAACCTTGACGTACATTTTTTTATCATTAACAGTTTCCTTAGCTTCGGAAATATCCATTTCACGCACGTCGGGTGTTTCCACCTTAATATCCGGCTGTTCGTCCGCCGTATACTGCTTTTCAACGCCAAGATAATTAAGCACGTCTTCTATAATTTCGCCGACAAGCGGCGCCGCGATAGTACCGCCGTATTTATTGTCAACCTGAGGCTCGTCAAGCATTACAAGACAAACAATCTCCGGATCATTCGCCGGCGCAAATCCTATAAACGACGCAATGCGCTTTTCCTCGTCACGATTACCTTTTTCAGAAGTACCTGTCTTGCCGCCTATACGGCAGCCCTTGACGTACGCGTTCTTACCTGTTGAAGTCGGAAGCGCGACTACCGATTCAAGTATTTCGCGCATTTTCTGTGAAGTTTCTTCGGATATAACTCTTGTTACGGTTTCCGGCGCGTACGTCTTTAAAACACCGTTTGAATTACGTATTTCCTTCACAATCTGCGGCTTCATTCTTTCGCCGCCGTTTATAACCGCCGAAACAGCGGTTATAAGCTGGATAGGCGTAACCTGAAAGCCCTGTCCGAATGAGCTTGTCGCAATATCAACCTCACTCATTTTATTGTGATAATAAATACTCGACGCCTCGCCTATAAGTTCGATATCGGTCTTTTCTGTCAGTCCGAACGCGGTGAAGTATTCCATAAATTTGTCGCTGCCCAGCCTTGCGCCCAGTTCCATGAATACAGGGTTACATGAGTTCTGCACGCCCTCGACAAACGTCTGCGATCCATGACCTTCCTTATTCGCGCAGCTTATTTTTCTGTCCGCGACAATCTTGAATCCGGGGCAATAGAATGTGGAATCCAAATCCACCAGATGTTCATCAAGCGCCGCCGCCGCAGTGATTATCTTGAATGTGGAGCCCGGCTCATATGTATCTGATATCGCCTTGTTTCTCCACATTTTATTACGCATTGCCGCTATATATTCATCGCTCGGATTTTCAGGATTCTCTGTGGGCTTAGGGGTTGACTCTGTTTCGTCATCCTCGTCCTTTTCCTCGTCATCCCCGCTCTTATATTCAAAATCAATCGCGTATTTTTGGAACTGGTCAATATCATAAGGATTATTAACGTCAAAATCAGGCTTTGTTGCCATTGCAAGAATTTCGCCTGTCTTTGGGTTCATAATAATTCCCGCCGCGCCCTCTTTGAGTTTATCCTCCGCGACAGCTTCTTCAAGATGCTTTTCAAGGAAATGCTGAATTGTTTCATCGATAGTAAGCACAACATCGTCACCTTTTGCCGCGCCGCTAACATATTCAGCCTGCTGATCCTTCAAGGTCGTACCGTTGGCATTCTGATTTGTTTCAATACTGCCGTTACGTCCCATCAGCGCGTCATCAAGTGTCAGTTCAATTCCCTGTATGCCGTTATTGTCATAGCCTGTAAAACCAAGTATGTGCGGCGCTACATTGAACGGATAATATCTTTTTGAGTCATCCTCAAAATATATACCGCTGAACGCTTTTGCAATCGTCTGGTCAACACTCGGATCAAGCAGCTTTTTTACGGTTTCCGCTTCTTCTGTTGTAAGACGCTTTTTAATAACCTGATAACGGGAATCCTTTGTTATCAGATTCATTATTGTATCCTGTTCCATATTTATCACGGGAGAAAGCCTTGCCGCGATAACCTCCGCGTCACCATCCTCCTTGATATCCTCGGGATTGCATATGAGCGTATTTACGGACGCGCTTTCCGCAAGCACTTTTCCGTTACGGTCATATATGTTGCCTCTTGACGCGGTTATAATACTGCTTCCCTGCTGCTGTGCCTTTGCTTTGTCGGAAAGCTCGCCTCCTCTGATTATCTGCCAGTATGCAACCCTCAGAACAAGCGCGGCAAGCGCCGCAATAATCACAGCCACAATTATTAAAGTTTTTCTTTTTATTTCATTTAATGACGGCTTCATTAATTTATCAAATCCTTTTAATAACTATAATCAAACCCTGATGTGTACAATTCCCTACAAAGTTTATTTTATGCTGAAAAATTGTACAATATTACCACCAATCTTCCTAAGCAGCGACATTATGCTGTTTCCAATGCCTTCAACCTCATCCGCTGTTTTTTCCGTCATGTCATTCTGCTTGACATTTACATATATTGTCTGGTATTTTTCAGGTCTTTGCATACCAAGTCTTGTTGTTGCCTCTTTTTCAATCTCCGCAAGGTCAACACTCTGCTCCATATCAAAAACCATTTGACTTGTTGCAGCCTCGGCTGACGACAGTTCTTTTTGCAGTGACGCAAGCTCCTGTTCCTTTTCGTTTACAGTTACAAATTGGGAAATCATAAATCCTGCCGATAGCGCTAATGCCACGATAACGCATATTCTTCGCATATTTTTACTTCTGCTGAGCATCTGTTCACGATTCCTCTTAACTACTTTTACGTTATTTTTTTGTGGATGTCTCTTCTTTGCAGGCTCTTCATACTGCCTGGGCAGCTCATATGCCAAATTTCCGTATTCCACAATTATCTCTCCTTAAAGTTTTTCTGCAATCCTCAGTTTTGCGCTTTTTGAACGTGAATTTTCCTCCAATTCCTTATCGGACGGAAGTACGGGCTTTCTTGAAATAATCTTTATTTCAGGCTTTCTTCCGCACATACACACAGGAAATTCCTTCGGGCATATACACCCTTTTGCCATTTCCTGAAATGTTTTCTTCACAATTCTATCCTCAAGCGAATGAAAAGTTATTATCGCAAGCCTTCCTCCGCTCCTGAGGGATGAGGTAAAATCTCTTACTGACTTCTCAAGTATTCCAAGCTCGTTGTTGACTTCAATTCTTATAGCCTGGAAAACTCTCTTTGCCGGATGTCCGCCTTCCATACGCGCTTTTTTAGGTATGGCGGCTTTTATTATATCCACAAGCTCAAAAGTGGTTTTAATTTCCTTCCCGCCGCGTCTTTCACAGATAAATTCCGCGATACGCTTTGACCACTTTTCCTCGCCGTATTCATAAAAAATACGTGTAAGCTCCTCACATGAATATGAATTGACAATATCATATGCCGTCTTCGGCGATGACATATTCATTCTCATGTCAAGAGCGGCATCGCGCATATAGCTAAAGCCCCTTTCGGTATTGTCCAGCTGATACGAGCTGACTCCAAGATCAAGCACCGCGCCGTCTATTTTATCAATTTCAAGCTCTGACAGTATATCGCGTATTTCGCTGAAATTACGATTTACAATCGTAACCCTGTCCGAAAATTCTTTAAGACGTTCCGCCGCCGCGGCGATTGCCTCTTTATCCTGATCAATCCCTATAAGCGAGCAGTTTTCGTTTTCCGACAGAATACCGTGCGAATGTCCTCCGCCGCCAAGTGTTCCGTCAACGTATATACCGCCGTCCTTTATCCTCAGCGCGTCTATACTTTCCTTAAATAATACCGGAATGTGCTTAAACTCCATAACCGTTTCCTTTCAATTATATATTCAGTCCGTATTTTAAAATTCCGTCCATCATAATATCATCGGCAAGATTGGTCTGGTAGTTCTCCCATTCCTCGCTGTCCCATAATTCAAGGCGGGTGTTCGCGCCCACAAGAACAACATCCTTTTTAAGTCCGGCATAGTCAATCAATCGCTTTGCGACCGGCACTCTGCCCTGCCTGTCTATAACAGCGCTGGTAGCCTTACCAAAAAACAAACGCACAAAAGCCGCCGCGTTTCTGTCTGTGGCAGTCGGGAGCTGATTGATTTTTTCTGAAATTTTATCCCATTCCTCCTGCGTATAAAGATGCAGGCACTTATCAGACATAGAACGTGTGACATATACTGTGCCGGACATTAATTCTCTGACCTTTGCCGGCAGAATGATTCTTCCGCGTTCGTCAAGCTGACGCGGATATTCGTCAACAAAATTTACCATTTATATGTCACCTGCCTTTCCGAATGATTTATGGGATTAATGTTTCAGAACGAGCATTTTTAATCCCAAATACTCCAATTCACTCCCATTAACTCCATTTTACCCTAAATCAGTCAAAAATGCAATAGGTTTTTTTCTATGTAACCACCAATTTTGACTGTTTTTACAGTTTTACTTGTAAAATCCGGTCAAATAGGATATAATTAGTTAGACTGCATTTTGTTTCATCTTACACATGTTGTTACATTAAATCGCAATCATCTACTATATGTAGTGGTTGTTACTATTATATCACAAATATTTCAGTTTGTGAATAGTATTTTTAAAATTTCTTTGCAGTTATATTACAAAATAATTTCATCGAATTTTAAGAAAATTTTGGAGGATATTACAGTAAAAAAATTCGCTTAATAACGGAGGTATCATTATGAACACAATTTCATTTCCGAATTTGGGCATTACGTTTAACATCAGTCCTGTCGCGTTTTCCATAGGCTCAAAGCCTATTTACTGGTATGCGCTCATAATTCTGACGGGCTTTCTTCTCGGATTATTGTTCGTATACAAAACGTGTGAAAAACGCGGTGTAAAAAAGGATTACATATGGGATATCGCCCTTATAGGTCTTGTTGCCGGAATTATCGGGGCAAGAATTTATTATGTGCTGTTTGCCCTTGACGAGTTTGATTCATTCGCCGAAATATTTGCCATATGGAACGGCGGACTCGCAATTTACGGCGGTATCATAGGCGCGCTCATATCAACCGCGGTATACTGCCGTATCAAAAAGATAAATCTGATGAAAATCATTGATGTATGCGCTCCGGGTCTTTTTATAGGTCAGGCAATCGGACGGTTCGGCAATTTTGTAAATGCCGAAGTGTACGGCGGCGCGGCAAACAATCTTTTCGCCATGAGCATCAACGGCAACGCGCCTGTTCACCCGTTGTTTCTATATGAATCCGCATGGAATGTGCTGGGACTTATTCTGCTTCTTATATTCCGCGACAGGAAAAAAGCGGACGGGCAGGTGTTCTGCTTCTATATTTTCTGGTATTCTCTGGGAAGATTATTCCTTGAAGGAATGAGAGATTCGTCATATATTTTATACGTAATTCCGAACGTGCTGGGAATATCCCAGGTTGTTTCCGCTGTTCTTATGATAGTTTCGGCGTCGGTTTTTGTATATTTACGGGTAAAACACTCAAAAACAAACAAAAAATAAAATGTATTGTCGAATTTACAGTTTTTTTGTCTTACGAAAGTTATTTTTTCCGACCACAACATATTGACATTTTCTGCCATTTATTGTAAAATAAATACAATAAAAAGTGGTTTTGAGAGATAAATCAAAATAAATTGTCAGATTATGAAAGGGGTAAGACAAATGACAAATATCGAACAGAAAAGAAAGCAATTTGACAAGTTTTTAATTTCAAAGGACTTTAACCTGTCAGACGGCGAGGTTATTGAGAAAGCGCTGGAATTTGAAAAGAGCGCAAAAAAATCACAGGCATCATGACCTGTGATTTTTTTTATTATATCTGATAGCCTATCGGCGCCATGCCGTCAAGCGAATCCCACATAAACATCTTAACTTCTTTGCCTGTTGTATCGTTTTCAAATGTAATGCTTGAGTCGGCGTATTTGTCCTTTTCAGGAGCGGTTATTTCCTCCGTCTTTAATTCTACAAGCTTCTCGCCGTCATACAGCGCGGCAATAATCGTAATACTGTCCTTTTCATCAACCATGCCGTATGTGAAATTAAGAGTCTTTTTGTCATTCTCATCAAATACCGCATCCTTTATGCAGTTTAAATCCGGCGCTTCCTCGCCCTCGATAAACTGCGAAACTCTTATGCGGTCAATACCG
>CAZWLT010000030.1:0-14765 GCA_964634915.1 uncultured Clostridium sp.
GTTTTTTTATTTTGCATTACAATATCTTTTTAAAACTCTTTTAATTCTTCTGCCGGAAATATTTTTTGAAGAATAGATTTTTTTATGTGATTTCATTAATGTGTAAGTAGCTTTTTTTGCGGTTGAAACCGCAAATTCTTCAGTGAAAACACTGCCGTTGTTATCGGTGAAGTCACCCGATATTGCGAGATTTGAAACTGCCGTAGGTATAATCTCGAGCTTTGAATTAACCGGCGCGAGATATGATTTATCATATCGTCTGTGACACGGAATAACGTTTATTACAGTATCTCTTATTTCTTCCCATGCTTCGCCGAGATTCAGACATGACACAAGCTCATAAAGAATTTCAGCGCCGCTGCAGTCTGTCATAGGCTTGCCGCATTTATCGCCGTCACGGTCGAAGTGTGCCGCAGTACCCCATATTATAGCGATGTCATCGCTCTGATTTTTGAAATGTGACGGCGGAACCGCGCATATTGCCATTTTCCATGCTGAATTATCAAGCACAATCACTCCGTCATTGCCGAGAGCGCCGCAGGTTACTCTGTCAATCAGCTCCGGTAACAGCTTATTTGAAAGTGTGACAGTAAATTCCTCCGACATATTCTCGTCCGTATCGTCAAACAAAACGGACGGATTTTTGAATACAGGATTTTTATTGGCAAGTTTTGTCCATAATGCGTATGGGGCATCGAATGACTTTGGCGCGCTCTCGTTGAAACTGCCCGTTGTTTCGCATTCTGCCATTTCGTCCGTGGGGAATATACAGATATCGCCGTCGTTGAGATAAACAGTCTTTCGTATATCGTTGTCAGTGAAATGAATTGCGCTTGTAAGACCGTTTTCAAAGTCGATGTCGGTTACATATGCTCCTTCGCGCAAATCAATACCAAGTCCGAGAATATGTGCCTTGAGCGGTTCTATAATTTCCTCTTGTCTGTCAAAATCGGCAGGAAGTGTTCCCGAAAGCATATCATCCGCGTGCGCGACGGCATTGACAAATTCATACGCGCCGGAATATGCTGAAAAGCCGTATGTCGCGCATATAAGCTTCCAGAAAGGCGACAGAAAGAAATCGCCGGAGAATACATCGTTTATCGGTACATTTATAAGATTTTCCTTTTTTTCCTGCAAGAGCTTTATAATAGTCTTGCGGTGAGCTTTATCAATTCTGATATTTGAAATATCCGAAACGTTGCTTTCATCATCAATAAATGTAATGTGACGCATCGCGGGATTTGAATTATATATATTCAGAATTTCATCGCATACAGTCAAATCGGGAATATCAAGCGATTTAACGTCAACAAGCAAATCAAATAAATTCTTGCCGGAATTGCCGTTTATTATTTTGCCTCGCCGGCAGATATAACCGTTCTTTTCGTCGCCGTGATTATAAGTCATATTTGTGAATATGTGCACATTTTCAGGCGCAACACCGCAGTCGCGCACAAGATAAAGCGCGGACGCGAGCGCGCTCAGACCGCCGCCTGTGATGTACGCGTTCTTTTTTGATAAAATAAGAGCCTGTTCTTCTTGTTTGTCTTTATGCTTTTTATACTGCGAAACCGCAACAGCGGCGGCAGCCGCCGCAGCGGCAACAACGGCGCTTATTGCAATAATTTTTTTCAAATCTTTCTTGTCCATTTTATCGCTCTCCTTAGCAGATTTATTATCATTATTATTATCTGTTTTGTCGAATTCACGGGCAGCAAATAATTTTATTAAATCCGTTTTTGTATTCTCCTAAAAGATATATATATTATTGTATCACATAAAATGTAATTTGTACATACAAATATTTGAAATAATACAAATTTTTGTTGATAATGCTGAGAAGTTATGATATAATTTATACAGAATTTAATTTAGGAGAAAGAATTATGAAAAAAACAAGCTTGATTATGGCGGCAATAATGTCCGCGGCAATGGTATTTTCATCAGCGGTTCACGCGGAGGATATATCAATAATTGTAAACGGTGAAAAGCTAGAAACAGAAATACCTCCGGTAATGGTGGAGGACAGAACGCTTGTACCGCTGCGCGCGGTAAGCGAGGCGCTTGGCTGTGATGTCGCGTGGAACGGGGACACAAAAGGCATTACCCTGACCGATGGCGATAATCTTTATTTTACATGGATAGGACGCGACCATGTGTTTAAAACATCATCAGTTGAGCTTGCGGATACATTGGTAATGGATGTTCCGCCGGATATAATGAATGACTATACAATGGTACCGTTGCGCGCAATATCTGAAATGTTTGGCGCGGAAGTCGACTGGGACGGCGCCGCGTCAACCGTAACGATTGACTATGAAAAGAAAACGGTACAGGAGGGGCTTGCGGAGGAATTTGCGATATATGAGCAGAAAATGGATGAAATGTATGACGCGTACAAGGGCTTTGCGGACGGAAACGGAAACGTTGTAAATGCGGAAATACAGCTTGAAAACGGCGGCGTAATCGGTCTTGAGCTTTATCCTGATATCGCGCCCGCAACGGTTGAAAATTTTGTCAAGCTTGCAGAAGAAAATTTTTATGACGGGCTTATATTCCACAGAGTCATAAAGGATTTCATGGTGCAGGGAGGCGCTTATGACGCTGATATGGAAGAGAGGGAAGCGGATACGATACAGGGTGAATTCATAGTAAACGGTTCATTCAACCTTATACCGCATACTCGCGGCGTTATATCAATGGCGAGGGCACAGGATATGAACAGCGCGTCAAGCCAGTTCTTCATTGTTCAGAAGGACGCGGCGTATCTTAACGGACAGTATGCCGCATTCGGTAAGGTTACAAGCGGCATGGAATACGTAGATGAGATTGCGGAGGCTGAAACGAAGTCTGTCGCAGAGCTTGGAATGGATGATGTACCTGTTGAAAATCAGGTTATAAAGACCATAATTATTAAATAATTTTACATATTGGGATTATAATGGATTTATAATATGAATTTGAGGTAGGACAATGTATATTTTTAAATCCGATTTATCATGCGGCAGAGCTGACAGTAAATATTTGTCACAGCTCGACAATGAATATAACAAATATAAGGATGAGCCGATAAACGAATTGTCAATGGACGCTTTTAATGAGTATTTCAGAAGCGGCAACAGGCTTATATATGAAAAAGAGTATTTTCACCGCCGGACACTCCTGCGTGATTTTGCGCTGAAATTATGGCTTGGAGAAAATGATGCGGCAAAAAGACTGGAAAATGTACTGTATGCGGTGTGCGAGGAATTTACATGGGTACTGCCGGCACATATCGGAGCTGACGTTAACGGCGGCATAATCGACTTGTTTGCGGCGGAAACCGCGCATACTCTGACGGAAATAATATCACTTGCGGGAGATAAGCTGTCCGGCGATGTGACGCAAAGGTGTATAAATGAAGTCAGGGAGCGTGTGCTTGACCCGTTTATCACAAGAGAGCATAAATACAACTGGGAGAATATGACAAGTAACTGGTGCGCGGTGTGCGGCGGCTGTGTGGGAATGACGGCGCTGTATCTTATAGAGGATGAAATCACACTGAAACAGATTACAGACAGCCTTGCAGCGACTTTTGAACATTATCTTATGAGTTTTTCGGATGACGGCGCATGTCTTGAGGGACTTTATTACTGGAATTACGGAATGATGTATTTCATTGCGTTTCTTGATTTGTACAGACAGCGTATGGGAGAGGAATTTACCGTTAATACCGAAAAGGTCATAAAAATGGCGGACTTTGCGCATAAATGCTGTATAGCCGATGGTGTGACGGTAAGTTTTTCTGACGGGTATGAACGCGACAGGATATATTTGGGACTTTCACACAAGCTGCATGAAATGTACAATTCAGCTTTGATAAGTGATGAATATCTTGCAGGCTTTGCCGGTGACGAATGCGGCAGGTGGTGCAAGGCGGCGCGTGATATTGCATGGATTAACGAAACGGAAAAAGCCGCGTACAGCCTAAAAAACACCGCTCTGCCAATGGCACAGTGGGCAGTTTTGCGCGGTGACAATATGAGTATTGCGTTTAAAGGCGGCTCTAACGGCGAGCCGCATAATCATAACGATGTCGGAACTGTGATTGTGATAAAGAACGGCGGCGTTATTTTGTGTGACCTTGGCGCAGGCGAATATACCGCGGAATATTTTTCAGACAACAGATATAATATTTTCTGCAGCCGTTCGATGGGACATAGTGTGCCGATTATAAACGGAGCGGAACAGAAAACAGGCAGCGAGTACAGAGCATATGGTTTCTTTGCGGACAGAAATACGGCAGGCGCGGATATAAGCGGCGCATACGGAGCTGACACATTGAAAGAATGTGTGCGTACTGTCAGATGTTTGGGAAATGAAGCCGAAATTGAGGATAAATTTACGCTTGATAAAGAAACGGAAATAACGGAAAGGTTTATCACGCGTCACAGAGCTGTTGTTGAAAACAACGCGGTAAAAATCTTTGCAGACGGAAAACCGATAGGGGTTCTTGTAACGGATAAACCCTGTGATATTGAAGTGAAAACCTATGCGCATCATGAACATGACGGCAGTATATCTGATGTTACGGCGATTGATTTTAAGTTTATTGCCAATGGGAAATGCAATTTTTTGGTGAAAATATTGTAATTAACTAATAATTTTTGTGCAAAAGAGATAAAATAGAATAGAGAACAACAGAATTACGACATAGTGTATAAAATAATACATTATGTCGTAATTTAATGGTTGATTTTATTTTGCTGAGTGATAAATTAAGATAACCGGAAAGAGGGAATAAATATGTCAGAAACACTTTTGCGCGAGATAAAAGGCGTCACGGCTATAACGCTTATTTTAGGCATTGCGCAGGTGATTGTGACAGCGTTTGCCGGATACTTTGGTTATCCGGCGCTGCTCGGAACCCTCGTTGGATGCGCGCTTGCAGTGCTGAACTTTTCTCTGATGGGATTTGTCCTTGAAAAATGTATGTCGGCAAAGGGCGGCGCGGGAGGAATTGCGGGAATAAGCTATATACTTCGTCTTGCCATAATCGCGGCAGTTGTGATATGGGCAATGAAAGCGCGTTACCTCAATTATGTGTGCGTAATAATTCCGCTTATATTTCCGCAGATTGCCGTGTTTATATTGAGCGGAAGAAAGGAAAAATAAAACAATGAACGGACCAAAGGTTATATTTACACTTCCGTTTTTGGGCGGGATAAAGATAACGGAAAGTATAGTAAATATGTGGATAATCATGGCTGTGCTTATTATAGCGTCAATATGGCTGACGCGCGGACTTAAGGTTAGAAATCCGTCAAGGAAACAGCTTGCGCTTGAAAAAGCTGTCACCATGCTTAACGGTCTTGTAAGGGATAATATGGGCGAGGGTTATATGTCCTTCGCGCCGTATATCGGAACATTGTTTGCAATATCGATTGCGGGAAGTCTTTCGTCACTGACAACCTTGCGTCCGTATACGGCGGATTTAAGCGTAATATTGTCATGGTCGATTGTAACCTTTGTCCTGATACAGGCTAACAATATAAAAAATCACGGTGTGCGCGGCTGGCTTAAATCATTTACACAGCCGGTTGCGTTCATAACGCCGCTCAACATAATAAGCGAAATTGCGAATCCTGTTTCAATGACGTTCCGACACTTCGGAAACATAGCCGCAGGACTTGTTATAACATCGCTTGTGTACGGCGGACTGGCAAGCCTGAGCACGGCAGCGCTTGCATGGATACCGAATGATTTTCTCGCGTCAATACCGGTATTTCAGGTCGGAATACCTGCCGTGCTGTCAGTATATTTTGACCTGTTCACAAGCTTTTTGCAGGCGTACATTATATGTATGCTGACGATGGTGTTTGTATACAGCTCAGGCGAGTAATAAAATTAAAGGAGAGATAAAAATGGAAAAGGCAATAGTTTTAGCGGCATCCGCGATAGGCGCGGGACTTGCGATGATAGCGGGTATAGGCCCCGGTATCGGACAAGGCTTTGCGGCAGGTAAGGCGGCGGAGGCGGTCGGCAGACAGCCCGAGGCGAGGGGCGCAATCACGTCAACAATGCTGTTTGGCGCAGCCGTTGCGGAATCAACGGGTATTTACGGACTTGTTGTAGCGCTTATACTGCTGTTCGCAAATCCGCTTATAGGACTTCTGTAAAAACTTTCAGACACTTATTATTGAAAGGATTGACGAAAATGGAGGAATATTTACCGTTCGTGTCCATTGACTTATGGACAATGATTTTTACGTGGGTAAACCTCGTTATTCTGTTTTTGCTTTTAAAAAAATTCCTGTTCAAGCCTGTTAATAAGACGCTTGACGAACGCGCCGCCGAAATTGAAAGCTCCTATAAGAAAGCGGAGGATATAAAGTCAGAAGCGCAGAGCATAAAAGCTGAGTATGAAAGCAGACTGAGCGGGGCAAAAACAGAGGCGGACGTAATTATAAAGTCCGCTGTTGAAACGGCGGATAAACGTTCCGGCAGCATATTAAGCGAGGCTAACGAACAAGCGAAACGTATAATGGAAAAGTCACAGAAACAGATTGAGAGGGACAAAAAAACCGCAATGGAGGACGCCGAGACGGATATAGTTTCAATGGCGGTGGAAATCGCGGAAAAAATTATAGGCGAAAAACTCGACACACATACTGATGAAAAACTTATTTCGGACGTTATTGACAGGATTTAGGTGATTAAAATGTTTGAAGCAAAAACTTACGGCGAGTCACTGCATTCCCTTGCGAATGAGCAGGGTGTGTCAAAGGAAATTCTTTCGGAGCTTCGATATATTTCCGCTCTTTTTAGGGAACACCCCGATTATGTGAAAATACTGGACTCGCCCAATATCGCGCGTGATGAGCTTATGGAGATATTGAACGATGATTTTTTCGGAAAGGTAAATCGGTACACGCTGAATTTTCTGAAATTGCTGTGTGAAAAGCATATGGTACATTGTATTGACGAGTGCTTTAAGGAATATGAGAAACAGTATAATGCCGATAACAATGTGACGGTTGTCAATGTCACAACAGCAAGGAATTTAAGTGACGGCATTATAAAAAAACTTAAAGAAAAGCTTGAAGAAAAAACAGGCGGAAAAATTGTGCTTAAACGAAAAATTGACGAAAGCTGTATCGGCGGAATAATAATCGAAGCGGACGGAATGAGAATTGATTCGAGCGTAAAGACGGAATTGGACAATATGAAACAGACGCTTGTTAAGTAGGAGTGTAAGATGCATGATTTAAGCAAGGTTATAAAGGACCGGATAAAGAATTACGAAAATGTTATAAGTGAAACGGAAACCGGCTATATTATAGAGGTTGGCGACGGTATCGCGCGTATACACGGCATAGCCAATTGTATGTCCGGAGAGCTTATCGAGCTTCATGGCGGCGTTATGTCAATGGCGCTTAACCTTGAAACGAATTTTGTCAGTGTTGTAATTCTTGGCGATGACAGCAAGATAAAAGAGGGTATGCCGGCAAAACGCACCGGAAAGGTTGTGAATGTTCCTGTCGGATATGAGCTTGTCGGCAGAGTGGTTGACGCGCTTGGCAGCCCGATTGACGGTAAGGGTGAAATCAACACTGACACACATCGCCCCGTTGAAACGGCGGCATCGGGAATTATTGAACGCAAATCGGTATCAGTGCCTTTGCAGACAGGTATCAAGGCGATAGACTCGATGATACCGATAGGACGCGGACAACGCGAGCTTATAATAGGCGACCGTCAGACAGGCAAAAGCTCTATTGCGATTGATACAATAATAAATCAGAAAGGCAAGGGTGTGTATTGTATATATGTCGCAATAGGACAAAAACGTTCAACAGTCGCGTCATTAGCGGAACGGCTGGAAAAGAGCGGCGCAATGGATTATACGATTGTTGTCAGCGCGACTGCATCGGACGCGCCGGCGCTTCAGTATATAGCGCCTTACGCGGGCTGCGCGATGGGCGAATACTTTATGTATGACGGCAAGGACGCGCTTATTATATACGATGACCTTTCAAAGCATGCCGTTGCATACAGGGCATTGTCACTGCTTTTGCGGCGCTCGCCGGGACGTGAGGCATACCCCGGAGATGTGTTTTATTTACATTCAAGATTACTTGAAAGGGCTGCAAGACTTTCGGACGAGCTTGGCGGCGGTTCGCTTACCGCGCTGCCGATAATAGAAACACAGGCAGGCGATGTTTCGGCATATATTCCGACAAATGTAATTTCAATTACGGACGGACAGATATTCCTTGAAACAGAGCTTTTTCATTCAGGAGTTATGCCGGCGGTCAATCCCGGTATAAGTGTGTCGCGAGTGGGAGGCAATGCGCAGATAAAGGCGATGAAAAAGGTTGCCGGAAGTCTGAAGCTTGCGTATTCGCAGTACCGTGAATTACAGGCATTTGCGCAGTTTGGTTCTGACCTTGACAATGACACAAAAACGCGTCTTGCAAAAGGCGAGAGAATTGTTGAGGTTTTAAAACAGGACAGAAACTCGCCTGTGCGGGTATCGCTGCAGGTTGCGATTATTTATGCGGTTGTAAACGATATGCTTGAGAATATTCCGGCAGATAAGATACGGGAATTTGAAAAGGCGCTGTTTGAATATATAGAAAACAGGGCGCATGATATAATTGACAATATAGAATCAACAGGCGAGCTGAATAAGGAAACTCAGGAAATGCTGGAAAAAGTCATAATTGAATGCGCCTCGGATTTTGAGGAGTAGGGAAAATGTCCGCATCATCAATGAAACAGATAAAAAACAGAATAAAAAGTATAAAAGGCACAATGCAGATTACAAAGGCAATGCAGCTTGTCGCGGCTTCAAAAATGCGTAAGATGTCTGAAAGAATAGAGAAAGCGAAACCATATTTTAACACGCTTACGGAAACGGTAAATGATATTGCAAGGGACAATAAAGATTTTTCATCTGTATTCACGCGTGAGAGAGACGGAAAGAGGTGTCATATTGTTATTGCCGGCGACAGAGGACTTGCCGGCGGATATAATTATAATCTGTTTAAATCAATTGCCGTCCCGAAAAATGATATCATATTTCCGATAGGCAGAAAAGCAATTGAGCAGTTTAAAGACTTTGATATTTTCACTATGGATTATGACAGAGCCGACAGTATAAAATTCGCGGATTGCGAAGATATCGGAAATATGCTTGCCAAGGAATATGAAAAAGGCAAGTTCACAAGTCTTACTTTATCATATACAAGCTTTGTAAATATGCTTGTGCAAAACGCGCAAACAAAAAATTTACTGCCTATCAAAGCTCAAAAAAAGAGTGACAGCCGCAGCCTTACCATATATGAGCCGGATGCTGAAACGGTGTTTGCAAAAATAGTACCGTATTATCTTGCGGGAATGATATATGGCGCGGTGACTGAATCTGTAACATCGGAAACAGCGGCAAGACGTAACGCGATGGAAAGCGCGACAGATAACGCGTCTGAAATGATTGACAGACTTAGTCTTGAATATAACAGGGCAAGACAGGCGTCAATCACGCGGGAACTTACTGAAATAACAGCAGGTTGGGAGAATATGTAATATGAATAATACAGGGAAAATAGTTCAGATAATCGGTCCGGTGCTTGATGTCAGGTTTGACAAGGAAAATCTGCCTGAGCTTCTTAATGCCGTGGAGATAAATAATAACGGTAAAAGATTGGTTGCCGAGGTTATAGGGCATATTGGCGATAACGTTGTAAGGTGTATTTCCATGGGAGCGACAGACGGACTTGTGCGCGGCATGGAGGCCGCGGATACAGGAGCGGGTATATCTGTGCCGGTAGGAGATAAGACGCTCGGCAGAATATTCAATGTGCTCGGTGACGCTGTGGATAATATGGATAATCCGCAAACAGATGAAAAATGGTGCATACATCGCGACGCGCCGACTTATGATGAGCAGAATCCGGCGACGGAAATGCTGGAAACGGGCATAAAGGTGGTTGACCTCATTGCGCCTTATTCAAAAGGCGGTAAAATCGGACTTTTCGGCGGCGCCGGCGTCGGCAAGACTGTGCTTATAATGGAGCTGATAAATAATATCGCGAGGGAACATGGCGGTATCAGTGTATTTGCCGGAGTGGGCGAGAGAACAAGAGAGGGCAATGACCTTTATAATGAAATGAAAGAATCGGGTGTTTTAAGTAAAACGGCTCTTGTATACGGACAGATGAACGAGCCGCCGGGCGCAAGGATGCGTGTGGCGCTGACAGGACTGACAATGGCGGAATATTTCCGTGACAGGGAGCACAGGGACGTGCTGCTTTTCATTGATAATATTTTCCGTTTTACGCAGGCGGGTTCCGAGGTTTCCGCGCTAGTGGGACGTATACCGTCAGCCGTTGGTTATCAGCCGACGCTTTCGACTGAAATGGGCGCTTTGCAGGAGAGAATAACCTCCACGAATAATGGTTCGATAACATCGATTCAGGCGGTATACGTACCGGCGGACGACCTTACGGATCCGGCGCCAGCGACGACCTTTGCGCACCTTGACGCGACAACAGTTCTCTCGCGTCAGATTGCGTCGCTTGGAATATATCCGGCTGTTGACCCGCTTGAATCCACATCACGCATACTTTCGCCGGAAATAGTCGGAAATGAGCATTATAAAACGGCGCGTGATGTACAGCGTATTTTGCAGAGATATACCGAATTACAGGATATAATTGCGATTATGGGTATGGATGAGCTGTCAGACGAGGATAAAAGCCTTGTGGGCCGCGCAAGAAAAGCTCAGAGGTTTTTGTCACAGCCGTTTTCCGTTGCCGAGCAGTTTACCGGCATGAAGGGAAAGTATGTTCCGATAAAAGAAACGATACGCGGATTCCGTGAAATTATAGACGGTAAATGTGACGATATACCGGAATCATGCTTCTTGTTTACAGGCACGATAGACGAAGTTCGCGAGGCGGCGGAAAAGCAGGTGCGTAAATGAGTACATTTCATTTGCGGATTGTAACAACGGACGGGATAGCTTATGACGATACGGCACAGAAAATTATTGCCCGCACAATAGTTGGCGACGTATGTATTCTGAGCGGTCATGCCGATTATGTGACATCTGTCGCAAGCGGCAGCGTAAAGGTAACAACGGAAAACGGGGACACTAAAGAGGCGCGATGCCTGTCAGGAATTTTAAGCGTTAAAAATGACAAGGCGCGTCTTGTCACAAACAAATTTGAATGGAAATAGGGACACTAAAACTGTTAGGGACACTAAATGCGTCCCTTATTTTTGTATTGACATTTGCGGACTGTATAGAGTATACTTGAATATGAAAGCGAGGGGAACAAATTGGAAATTGAAAAGTATTACAATGACCTAAATACACTGCACATAAACACTATGCCAAACCGCGCATATTGTGAAGTGTACTCAGATACGGAAAATGCAAAAAAGGGAAATGAAGACCGCAAACAGCTTTTAAACGGCGAATGGGATTTTATGTATTATAACAGTATTGACGATGTGCCGGAGGACTTCGCGAAAGGCAATACGGACGGCTTTGATAAAATCCCTGTGCCGTCATGCTGGCAGACGCGGGGCTATGACTCTCATCAGTATACCAATACGCGTTATCCGTTTCCGTTCAATCCGCCGCACGTTCCGTATGAAAATCCATGCGGCGCGTATGTGACAAGGTTTAAGGGTAATACGGAATATATGCAGTACCTTAATTTTGAGGGCGTGGATTCATGCTTTTATGTGTGGGTTAACGGCGAATTTATCGGATACAGCCAGGTATCGCATACAACATCGGAATTTGATATAACGGATAATGTGCGCGAGGGTGAAAATATCCTTTGCGTGCTTGTTATGAAATGGTGTGACGGAAGTTATCTTGAGGATCAGGACAAGTTTCGCATGAGCGGTATTTTCCGTGATGTGTATATTTTAAGCAGACCGGAAAAGCGTGTGCGTGATTATAAAATTGAAACATACATAGACGGCACAATCAAAATAAATGCCGATGCCGACACAGATGTGAGTTATGTGCTTGAAGATGAAAAGGGAATAATCCGCAACACAAGCGACAGTGAAATAAAAATCGAAAATCCTGTATTGTGGAATGCCGAGTATCCGTACCTGTATACTCTTTATATTGTAACGGCTGATGAAGTTATAAAGGAAAGAGTCGGCTTGCGTGAAATAAAAATTGATGACGGAGTGGTATTGCTTAATAATAAGCCGGTAAAAATGCGCGGTGTAAACCGTCATGACAGCGACCCCGTCGCAGGCTATGCCGTAACGCGTGAAATGGCGAGGAAAGACCTTATGCTTATGAAGCGGCATAATATAAACGCTGTTCGCACAAGTCATTATCCGAACGCTCCGTGGTTTACTCAAATGTGCGACGAGTACGGCTTTTATGTAATCGCAGAGGCGGATATTGAGATTCACGGCACAGCCTCGATTTATAAAGGGTCACAGACAAAAACATTTGGTTTGATTTCCAATAATCCTGACTGGGGAGATGCAATTCTTGACAGAGTTCGCAGAAGCGTAATTCGTGATAAAAACCGTACCTGTGTGTGCCTGTGGTCGCTTGGCAATGAGGGCGGATACGGTGTGAATATTGAGAATGCGGGCAGATGGGTAAAGGAATATGATGATACGCGTCTGACTCATTATGAGAGCAGTATGTGGCAGATGGCTGACCATAAAAATGATACGTCAATGCTTGATGTTGTGAGCACGATGTACGCGTCATACGAGTGGATTGATGAATATTTCAGAAATCCGGGCGAGCATGTATGGAGAACAATAAGCAATGAAAACGGCTGTGCGTATGAAAACGCGGGTGAATGGATTGACCTTTCAAAAAGCGATTTGCCAAAAAAGGAAAAGGAGCAGCTTGCGATAAGAAAACCGTATATGCAGTGTGAGTTTATGCACGCAATGGGTAACGGACCGGGCGGAATAAAGGAATATATCGACAGGCTTTACCGCTATGACGGATTTTTCGCCGCCTTTGCGTGGGAGTGGTGCGATCATGCTGTTGATATGGGTGACGGTAAGTATTTTTACGGCGGTGACTTCGGCGAGGTTATACATGACAGTAATTTCTGTGTTGACGGACTTGTGTATCCCGACAGACGTCCGCATACAGGTCTGATGGAATATAAACAAGCAATCAAGCCGTTTGTTATAAAGACATACAGTAATGTTATCGCGGTTGAAAACCGTTATGATTTCGCGGAGCTTGACGATATGCTGACGTTTGAAGTCAACGGAAGGGAAATGAAGTTTGATGTGCCGCCGAGGGGAAAAAAGAGCTTTCCTCGTCCAAAGGGAGACGCGCTGATGATAAGAGCGTATCAGAAAAAGGATACGCCGTGGGCAAAGAAGGGCTATGAGGTCGGTTTTGAACAGCTTATAATAAACGACCCCGTAGAAAAATTACAGGACATAATTGCCGAAGGCGAAATCACAGTGACGGAGCGGGGCAGAAACATAACAATAAAAGGCGATAAATTTGAATATGTATTTGATAAGGCGAAAGGCGGCTTTTCAAAGCTTGGCGACGCAATTACAAAAACTGTTGAATGGAATGTGTGGCGGGCGCCGACAGATAATGACAGAAATATATCAGCGGACTGGAAAAGAGCCGGTTTTGACAGAGAAGAAAATTATGTATATGATGTTTCGTACCGGAATGAGGGCGGTGTGACAATTAAATGTAAAAGCGCGCTTATACCGAATGCGCAGCGGAAAACATTGGATATCGAGGCAGTATGGACAATTTATGCAAATGGTATAATCGATATGGCGGCGCATGTAAATGTTGAGGAGGTCATGCCGACACTGCCGAGATTTGGTATCAGAATGTTTACAAAGGGCGAGAACGTGAAGTATTACGGATATGGTCCGCATGAAAGCTATAGCGATAAACATCTTTGCGCATATCTTGATGAATTTACATCGACAACGGACGAGCAGTATGAGGACTATATCAAGCCGCAGGAAAACGGAAGTCATTTCGGTTCGCGATATGTTGAAACGGATAAGCTGCGTATAAGCTCAGACACACCGTTCTCATTTACAGCGCTGCATTATACACAGGAAGAAATGACAGAGAAAAAGCATAATTTCGAGCTTGAAAAGTGTAAAGACACCGTTCTTTGTATTGATTATAAGCAAAACGGAATCGGACAGAACAGCTGCGGACCGCTTACACAGGAGCAGTATCGCTTTGATGAAAAAGAGTTTGATTTCGCAATAAGAATTGAAGTGAAATAACAAAACTATTGAAAAGATTGCAGAAAAATGCTATAATAATTTTATACCACTTATTGGAGGAAAAACAATGCAAAATGAATTGGTAATTGTACTTGACTTTGGCGGACAGTATAATCAGCTTATCGCAAGACGCGTGCGTGAGTGTAATGTCTACTGTGAGGTTATGTCATATAAAAACGATATTGAAAAAATTAAGGAAAAAAACCCGGCAGGTATTATTTTCACAGGCGGACCGAACAGTGTGTATGACGAAAAATCACCGCGTTACGATAGGGCGATTTTTGAATTGGGTATCCCTATTCTCGGTATATGCTATGGCAGTCAGCTTGTCGCGTATTCTTTGGGAGGTCACGTTGCAACCGCGCCCGTAAGCGAGTTCGGAAAAACTGAGATTACAACGTCGCAGAGCCTGCTCTTTGAAGGCGTGGACAAGAACACAATCGTGTGGATGAGCCACAACGATTACATAGACAAAATCCCCGAGGGCTTTAAAA
>CAZWLT010000031.1:0-14390 GCA_964634915.1 uncultured Clostridium sp.
TATGGCGGATAAACGATTCCACGCTTTATCACGAGTCCGGCCAAACCATGATAAGCTATTGCGTTTTGAAACCATATCTGCAAAAGAGGATACGGAAAGCTATGGCTGTATGGGAAAACCTCTAGGCTGTCGTAACCGGATGGACAGAGGATTGCAGTGCGGACTCAGTGGTAATCCGGCGACCTCCTTTGCGGAGTGTGCTGGTCTTTAAAGGGAAACCGCTTCTTCGGCGACGATAAAGCAGACCTTCGGGAAAGCCCGCCGGACCTAAGCCGCAAACTTTACTCTGTTCATTACCCTATTTTATTTATTACTTATTCAAAGGAGAGAAATTTCTTGGACAAATCCGACATACCGAAACGAAAAAAATTTAAGGTTCCGCGTCCTAATCTGAATGTTTCGACATCTCACAAGTGGACGCTTATTGTACTGATATTATCGTTCATTCTATCGGTATTTTTCAGTTTTATCACATCTGCGGCAATGGAGTCGCTGAATATATTTTTTGCGTTCATTCTGCTGCTTGTGATAATTGCGGTCAACATTATCTTTGACATGGTAGGCACGGCAGTTCAGTCTGCTGAGGAAAAGCCCTTCCATTCACTTGCCGCAAGACGCGTTCCGGGTGCTAGGGAAAGTATTTCCGTAATACGCCATGCGCCGCAGCTTGCAAATATGTGCTGTGATGTTATAGGCGATATCGCCGGTATCATTTCCGGCGCCACAACCGCGCTTATTGTCGCGGAACTCATTGCTCTCTTCAAACTTGAGGGCATGCTGCCAAGCCTTATTTTAACTGGTCTTGTCGGCGCGCTTACCATCGGCGGAAAGGCTATGTCCAAAGGAATTTCTATGCAGAACGGCAATTCGATTGTTTTTGCCGTTGGAAAAATGATGTACTTCTTTAAACACATTAAGAGGCGCTGAATATCTGCGAGGCATTGGTGATGGATAAACTTTTAGACAAAATCAAATCACCCGATGATTTGAAACAGCTTAATACAGACGAATTAATCATGCTTTGTCATGAAATCCGCGAGTTTCTGATTGACAGTGTATCAAAAACCGGCGGTCATCTTGCTTCCAATCTTGGAGTTGTGGAGCTGACCGTTGCTTTGCACACTGTTTTTAACGTTCCCGAAGATAAAATTATATTCGACGTGGGGCACCAGTCCTATGTACACAAAATCCTTACAGGCAGAAAAGATGAATTTAAAAATCTTCGTCAGTTCGGAGGTATATCAGGATTCCCGAAAAGAAGCGAAAGTGACTGTGATTCATTTAATACAGGTCACAGCTCAACATCAATTTCCGCCGCGCTCGGTATGGCGCGCGGACGCGATCTTAACGGCGACAATTACAATATTATATCCGTATTCGGTGACGGCGCGCTTACAGGCGGCATGATGTATGAGGCAATGAATGACGCGGGTCATTCAAGAACGCCTCTCATACTTGTCCTTAACGATAACGCAATGTCAATTTCCAAAAATGTCGGCGCAATATCAACACATCTTCGCAAGCTCCGCCTTTCACCTGTGTATTTCCGTTCAAAACACGCGGTTGAGAGCTTTCTTAATAAAATTCCGCTTATCGGAAAAGCGATAGTAAGGCTTATAAAAAAAGTCAAGCGGTCATTTCGCAGACTTATTATACCAACAACTCTTTTTGATGACCTCGGCTTTACATATATGGGGCCTGTTGACGGACATGATATCAAATCGCTTATTCAGTGCTTTGAGTATGTAAAGGGAGAAAAGAAACCGGTGTTCATACACGTGCAGACAAAAAAAGGCAAAGGATATGAACACGCGGAAAACAACCCGCAGAAATTCCACGGTATATCACCGTTCGATAAAAAAACAGGCGAAACAAAAGAAACAGCTGAAACCTACAGCGCGCGTTTCGGCACAACACTGCTAAAGCTTGCCGAAGAAAACAGCAAGATAGTCGCGATAACAGGCGCGATGCCGAACGGTACAGGGCTTAACGAATTCCATAAAAAATTTAAAAAAAGATTTTTTGACGTGGGAATCGCGGAGCAGCATGGCGTTACGCTTTCGGCAGGTCTTGCCGCTTCAGGATATATTCCTGTTATTCCGCTGTATTCATCATTTCTGCAGCGCGCGTACGACCAGACTCTCCATGACGTGTGCTTGCAGAACCTCCATGTGGTGTTCCCTATCGACCGTGCCGGAATTGTCGGCTCTGACGGAGAAACACATCAGGGAATATATGACATTTCATATCTGTCGCATATGCCGAACATGACTATACTCTCACCCGCGACACTTGACCAGCTTGAGGTTATGCTTGATTTTGCGGTAAACAAATATGACGCGCCTATCGCGATACGTTATCCGAAGGGCGGCGCCGAGGCAAAAAATGTTCCGTCTGAATTTGAGTTTGGCAAAGCGCAGCTTTTGCAATCCGGTAATGATATTACCATAATCGCCTCGGGCAGAATGGTTAAACGCGCGCAGGAGGTCGCCTCGCTTGCGGGCAAATCTGTTGAGATAATCGCGCTGCCGACCATAAAACCGTTGGACAAAGCGGCGGTTATAGCTTCGGCAATGAAAACAAAAAATGTCATAACCATTGAGGATAACGTGAAAATCGGCGGTATCGGCAGTATGATTGCGACACTTCTTAAAGAAAAACAGCTTGACTGCAAATTCAAAATTTTCGCGTTTCCGGATGAGCCTGTCACTCATGGAAGTATAGATGAGCTTGACAGATTATATGGGCTTGACACTCTTTCAATCGTGTCAAAAATAAAAGATTAAATCAGCAAATAATTTCATTCCGCACCTTACATGCCCACCTGTAAAGTGTTAAATAATTCCTTTGCTGTTTGTGGGCGGAAAGGCTATGGAAAATTTTTATGGCAAAAATCAGACTTGATGCCCTGCTTGTAAAAAACGGACTTGCGCAAAGCCGCGAAAGAGCGAAAGCAATTATTATGGCAGGACAAGTATATATAGATAACCAGAAATGCGACAAAGCCGGACAAATGGTTGACGAGGACGCCGCAAAGCCTGAAATAAGAGGAGAAACTCTTAAATATGTTAGCCGTGGCGGACTTAAGCTTGAAAAGGCGATGCGGGAATTTCCGATAGTCCTTGATGGAAAAACCGCGATGGATATAGGCGCGTCAACAGGCGGTTTTACAGACTGTATGCTGCAAAACGGCGCCGTTAAGGTGTTCGCTGTCGACGTTGGCTACGGTCAGTTCGCATGGAAGCTGAGACAGGATACAAGAGTTGTCAGCATGGAGCGTACAAATATACGTTACGTCACTCCCGAGGACATTGGCGAAGAAATCGATTTCGCCTCGATTGACGTATCATTTATATCGTTAAAACTTGTACTGCCGGTCACAAAAAATCTGCTTTCGGCAGACGGCGAAATTGTCGCGCTCATCAAACCGCAGTTTGAGGCGGGACGCGAGCAGGTCGGAAAAAAAGGCGTTGTGAGGGATATAAACATACATTTTGAAGTTATCAAAAAGGTGCTTGACTTCGCAAGAAGTATCAGCCTCCATGCCGCGGGACTTTCCTTCTCGCCCATCAAAGGTCCGGAGGGAAATATAGAATATCTCGCGTATCTGAAAAAAAACGACTGCGAAGACAGCATAACAGATGAGGTCATTCGCGAAATTGTGAACAAATCACATGCCATGCTTTAAGTAAGGAGGTTTATCATGCTTGCGGAAGATACAATTTTAACAGGCAAACGCGCCATTTCGCGTTCATATGCCAAAATAAATCTGACACTTGATGTACTTTCCAGACGTGAAAACGGTTACCACGATATCAAAATGATTATGCAGACGGTATCTCTTTTTGACCTTATAATAACAGATAAAACAAGCGGTCAGATATCCGTTTCAACAAATCTGAAATACCTTCCTTGTAACGAAAAAAATATCGCGTACAAGGCCGCCGCCGCGTTTTTTGAAGAATCCGAAATAGCGGGCGGCGCCAAAATAATGATACACAAAAATATACCTGTCGCCGCGGGACTCGCGGGCGGCAGCGGAAACTGCGCCGCTGTGCTTACAGCGCTTAATCTGCTCTATGATAAGCCTTTTACAGACGTTGAGCTGAAAAATATCGGAGCAAAGCTCGGCGCGGATGTGCCGTACTGTTTTGACGGCGGCACGCAGATTGCCGAAGGCATAGGTGAAATTCTCACCCCTCTGCCCTCGATACCCGACGCGTATGTTCTGCTTGTGAAACCGCCTGTCAACGTTTCAACAGGAACGATATACGAACAGATTGACAGTGTGCCTGTTTCAATTCATCCTGATACAGATGCGATGATTGCGGCGCTTGAGCGCAAAGATATATTTGCGGTCGCGGATAATTTGAGCAACGTCATGGAGGCTGTTACGCAGAATATTCACCCGATTATCGGCGGCATCAAGGAAAAAATGATTATGAATGGCGCTTTGGGAGCTGTGATGAGCGGTTCCGGTCCCACAGTTTTCGGTATATTCGACGACTTTAACAAAGCAAAAACAAGCGCGGACAGTTTTTCTCTGCAATTTAAGGATGTTTTCCTTACAAAAACTCTTAATTAATAATGCGAGGTGATTATGTCTTGAAAAAGGATAAAGACATTATCAATATAATTGCCGATGAAGCGTATGACGTTTCACAAGACGTTTTCTCTGATATCGGAATCGACAATGAATCCGAACAAATCAGCGGCGGAGAAAACGTAATAAAAGAATTATCTCCGCAAAAATACATCGGTAATACAAAAAATAAAATATTGAATTACATGGAGACGCTTCCAAAGAATTTATCAAAAAAATATATATGTATTTCCGCGTCTGTATGCGTTATAATTCTGGCTGCCGCGGCTGCTATGGGTTTTTTGCTGCCAAAAAGCGAAAATACAATTTCCAACAGACTTGCCTCGCTTCATGAAAGCGACTCCGATTATCTGTCCGCAAAAGAAGCTAATGACGCGGAAAATCTTGATAAGAAAAATCTGAATACCCGACTTGAAAACAAACAGCAAGAACTGGAAGAATTCAGGCAATCGCAGGATAATCTCGAAAAAATCACTGAAAATATAGGATTATTGGAAAACGAGCGTGACTCATTAAAGAATGATATAAAAACAAAACAAAACACGCTTGCCGGCATTGAGGCTGATATAAATTCGTTTACAAAGAAAATAATGACATGGACGTCAGGTGATTATACCGTCGGCGAGAATATCGCCGCCGGCAGCTACACCATCACGGGCACAGGAAGTATCGCGATCGCGAATTCCGGAAAATCACTTGCAAACAAGATTCTCAGCTCCGCCGGCGAAAGTTTTACATTGAATAACGGCGATATCATTCACATTGACGGAAACGCAAAAATTGTTCCCGAGTAAACAGAAAGGCAGTGGGTTAAATGACGCAAAAAAAACTTTATCTTATAGTGATTTCCGCGCTTACGCTTATCATTGCAGTAATTCTTTTTTCGGTCACATTCCATATAAATACAAGCAGTATTTCCAAGGAAAAACTCGCAAGTGAAATAAGCGTCCTTGAGAAAAGCTCAAGCGAGCTAAAAAGCGAGAAAGAACAGCTTGAACAGCAAATAAGCGATATTGATACAGAACTTAGCACCAAGACAACGATTAATAATTATTATATGGAGTATAAAAAGACATATGACGCGCTGACATCGGAAATTTCAGATTTAAAAAATCAGTCGGCACAGCTTGATACAGAAATTAATGAGAAGAAAAAAGAATTGAATGATAATTCATCTGTCAAGGAAGAAAAGAAAGGTAAATCATACACCATGAAAAAAGATGAAATCTTCACATGTCCGGATAAGCTTCCGGCGGGAAGATATATCGTTTCGGGAAAAGGAACATTTACCATAACAAGCTCCGCCGGAAAAGTGCGCGTAACGCAAAATCTTGATGTCGCTACAGATAATTCATACACATTCAACATTTCCGAGAAAGAACAGATACGTTCCACAGGAGATGTTACAGTTACAGAGCTAAAATAAAATATATAAAAGGGACACTAAATTTTAGTGTCCCTTTTATATATTACAAATCTACTCTGTTCCTTATGCCGCCCATGATGAACGTATCTATATTTTTTTCAATCTCATTCATACATCTTCTTCTTGCCTCATACGCGCCCCATGCCATATGCGGTGTGAATATGACGTTTTTCCTGCCAAGTATTCTGTTATACGGACTGCTCTGCGACATTGGCTCAACAGAGAATACATCTATGCCGAGTCCGCCGAGCCTGCCGTTTTCTATAGCCGCTGTGAGCGCTTCCTCGTCTGTAACGGCGCCTCGCGAAACATTAATGAATATTGCCTTTTCTTTCATCATGGCTATGCGCTTTTCGTCTATCATACCCTTTGTGTCAGCATTAAGAGGTACATGTACTGAAATTATATCGCTCCTCCTGCAAAGCTCGTCAAGGTCAACACAGTTAAAGCCCTCCTTTTTACGGTGCGCGTTTACTATAACGTCACAGCCGAGCGCATGAGCTATTTTCGCGACTCTGCCGCCTATATTTCCAAGACCGATTATTCCCCATGTCTTGCCGTCTATTTCATTAAAATATGGTCTTAAATGATTATGCACTCCGCTTTCAGTATACTTTCCGCTTTTTACATATTCGTCAAATTCACTCAGATGGGTTATAAGCGAAAGCGCCATTGATACAGTAAGCTGCGCGACTGAATTTGTGGAATAACCCTTTACATTGCATACCGCGATTTCATTACGCCAGCAGTAGTTTATATCTATATTGTCAAAACCCGTTGCCGTTACGCAAATAAGCTTCAGTTTCTTTGCGGATGACAAATTGCTTTCATTGAGCTTTACTTTATTCAAAATGACAACGTCGACATCTTTTATTCTTTCCTCCAATTGCAGCGGAGATGTTGTCTGGTAAACCTCCAGCTCTCCGAATGTCTCGAACTGCGAAAATTCCAAATCATCGCCAAGAGTTTTTGCGTCAAGAATAGCCAGCTTCATAATCAATCCTCCTCGTACAGCAATTCGCTCATTTTCCGCCATATCTCCGGATACTGTTTCTTCATATTGATAGGCACAAAATCACGGTTTATAAAACCGTGTACCGTTTTTCCCGTTGTCATCAGCTTCATTTCCGGAAGTTTATATACGCCGTACTCAAATTCGCAACGCGCCACGGTAAGCTTTGTCAGCTTACACTTGACAACAACCTCATCCTCATATTTTAATCCATAGTAATACTTTGCCGCTGTTTCCGTAAGCGGCAGCAGTATTCCCATCTTTTCCATTTCAGTATATGTCATACCGATTTTCTTGATAAAATCAGTACGCGCAACCTCAAACCACGGATAATATCTTGAATGATGTACTATGCCCATCATATCTGTTTCCGCATATCTTACTGTCAGATATGTCTCGCTTACATATGACATTTTTTGTCCTCCTCCGCGCCGCCTATATAGGCGGGGACATCTTTCGTTTAGTTATATTACATTACTTTTTCTGTTCCCGAATACACCAGACCGCGCTTTGCGTCCATTGTAATCGTTGTGCCGCTCTTTAAAATCTTTGTTGCGCCCGCTGCCGCGACAATTACCGGTATATCAAGCGCGGCGGCAAGAACAGCCGCGTTGTTTGCCTCGCCTGTTTCTTCCGAAATAATGCCTGATGCTTTCTTCAATACAGAAATCATATCTTTTGTGATATTATTTGATACAACTATATCGCCGTCCGCAAAATTTCTCTTCAGTTCATCAGCGTTTGTCGCGACACACACATTTGCGGTTGTACCGATTGATGAAAGTCCCCTGCCGCTTACAAGAATATGACCTACAAGATGAACCTTCATAATATTGGTTGTTCCCGCGACACCCATCGGCGCGCCGCCTGTGATGACAACAAGGTCGCCGTCCTTTATAAGTCCTGTTTTCTGCGCGCACTCGACAGCATGGTCAAAAAGTTCATCCGTATTGCTTCTTGCTTCACTCATAATAGGAATAACTCCCCATGACAAGTTAAGCTGTCTGCGCGCCTTTACGCTCAATGTCGGCGCTATAATCGGGCAAGCCGGTCTGAATCTTGAAATCTGCATAGCCGTTCCGCCGGAATAGGTAAGCGCGATTACGGCCGCCGCGTGAAGGTCATGCGCTGTTGTGCATGTCGCATGGCTGATTGCGTTTGTAACATCCATGCGTGAATCGAAGTTCATTCTTTCAAGACGTTTCACATAATCAATGTCGTTCTCTGTTCTTTCCGCGATTGACGCCATTGTCTTTACGGTTTCAACAGGATACTTGCCTATAGCTGTTTCACCCGAAAGCATAATCGCGCTTGTTCCGTCATAGATAGCGTTCGCAACGTCTGTTGTTTCGGCTCTTGTCGGACGCGGATTTCTTATCATTGAATCAAGCATCTGTGTCGCTGTGATAACTACCTTGCCTGCGCGATATGTCTTTTTTATAAGATTTTTCTGTACAACAGGCAGTTCCTCCATATCGATTTCAACACCCATGTCGCCTCTGGCAACCATGATACCGTGTGATTCGCGGATAATATCGTCTATATTGTCAACACCCTCGGCATTTTCAATCTTCGCTATTATCCTTATATTTCTTCCGCCATGATTATTCAAAATGTGCTTGATTTCCTTGACATCGTCGGCAGTTCTTACGAATGAGGCGGCAATAAAGTCAACATCCTGCTCGATTCCGAAAATAATGTCTTCAACATCCTTCCGGCTCATATACGGCATAGAAAGCGATACATTCGGTGTGTTCACGCCTTTTTTGTTTGACACAATACCGCCGTTCTTTACCTGACAAAGTATCTTATTGCTCTTTACGCTCAACACTTCCATTTCGATAAGCCCGTCATCTATAAGGATTCTGTTTCCGGCTCTTACATCCTTGGGAAGGTCGGGATATGTGATTGAAACCTGTGTTTCATCACCCTCAACATCGTCTGTACAAAGAGTGAATTTCTGTCCCTCCTTGAGTTCAACCTGTCCGTTCTTGAATTCCTTTATTCTTACCTCGGGACCTTTTGTGTCAAGCAAAATCGCGACAGGGATATCAAGCTCCTCCCGCACCTTTTTTATACGGTTTATTCTTACAAGCGCTTCCTCATGCGTGCCATGCGAAAAATTAAGACGCGCAACGTCCATGCCGTTTAGCATAAGGTCTTTCAATATTTCTTCACTGTCCGTTGCCGGTCCCATTGTGCAGATAATTTTCGTTCTTCTCATAATTTTACTCCTTTTAAAATAAGGGGTTGTTGTTAAAACGCAACAGCCCCATAAATTTCATTATACAGTAAGTTTCTTCGCAAGGTCGACAAGCTGCTGCGGAAGTTCCTTTTTCATAGCAAGACCTTCTTCAATATCAACGTCAACAATATTATGCTCTCTCATACATACGATTCTGTTCTGCTTACCCTCAAGAAGAAGCTCGACAGCCTTGCCGCCCATTTCACTCGCAACAACTCTGTCACGCACTGTCGGACTGCCGCCTCTCTGAACGTGACCAAGAATTGTAGCTCTTGATTCGATACCTGTTTTGTCTTCAATTTCCTTTGCCATTTCAATAACGCCGCCAACGCCCTCGGCAACAACGATGATTGAGTGCTTTCTGCCTCTTGACTTACTCTCAAGAATCGGACGAAGAACATCTTCATCAAAGTTCCATTCTCTTTCCGGAACAAGTATAACCTCGGCGCCGCAGGCAATACCCGCCTGAATCGCAATATATCCGGCAGCTCTTCCCATAACCTCGATTATTGAACATCTTTCATGGCTCTGCGCCGTGTCTCTTATCTTATCGACTGCATCCTTAACCGTGTTAAGACATGTATCATAGCCAACAGTGTATTCACTGCAGCTTATGTCATTATCTATTGTACCCGGCATTGCGATTGTCGGAAGTCCGGCGGCGCAAAGATCCCTTGCGCCGCGGAATGAACCGTCGCCGCCTATAACAACAAGTCCGTCAAGACCAAATACTTTCGCAATCTGTACAGCCTTTTTTATGCCCTCAGGAGTTTTGAACTCAAGACAACGTGCCGTCTGCAAAATTGTTCCGCCTCTTTGGAGTATTTCAGAAACCGATCTCGCGTTCATTTCTTCAAGCTCGCCATTGATAAGACCGTTATAACCGCGTCTTACGCCAAACACTTTAAGTCCGTAATATGAACCGACTCTGACAACGGCGCGGATTGCCGCATTCATGCCGGGCGCGTCGCCGCCGCTTGTCAAAACACCGATTGTTCTTACATTCTTGTTATCCATAGTCTTTCGTCCTCCCACAAAATTCAAAATAATTCATTTTCAATAATCAAGTCCTGCGCAGCCTCCAGCTCTGTACTCGGTACAAGCACCTCAAAACAGCCTGTACCGTCTCCCCCGTCTGATGATGTTGCCCGTCTTAATTTAGAAATAACTTTATTGCAAAGCAGCACATCAACCAGCTTGCGTGATGTCTGCAATGACTGCGATACATAAACTACCGTCCACATATATTATCCTCCTGCCAAGATGTGAAAACGCTATCTCTCATCTGACATAAGCTTGCCATGCTTTGTATATATCTCCGCCGCACCGTTTATTTTTATTGCCGAGGTTACCTCGGTAAACTGTGCGATGTATACTTCACCTTTATCAAGTTTTTCCGTATGATGAAACTTAGTGTCTCTGCCTCTTGTAAGTCCGATTATATTAACTCCGTTTTCCAGAGCTTTGATAACTATATAATCCTCCATATGTCTCGCCTCGTCTGTTCTGTTCATATTTAACACATCTTATTATATAATATAGCATTTTTCTATTTTTTTCAAGAGTAAATACATTAAAAAATTAAATAAGACGTCACTGTGTTTTGGTTATTTTTACTATTTAATCCTTACATTGTCTTTCCCGAATATATTTTCAATATCCCCAAGAGCGTTTTCAGTACCGTTAAACCAGAGTCTTCTCGGCACTCTCGCGACTTTTCTTGTATCGGCAAAAAACAGTCTGACCTCCATATCTCCCTGATATGGCGCGAGGCTCTCCTCCACCAGCTTCAGATTTTCTTCATTTCTTGTTTCAAGCTGTATATAAAGCCTCGGAGATTCCCGTTTTGCCGCTATCGCGTCATCAATCGGCATTACCGACTGCAAAAGAAGTTTTGGTTCCTCGTCCTCGCGTATTGAAAGTCTTGCCGTTATCGCGACAAGATTATCCTCCTGCAAAATCGGTGAATATTCAGACAGCACTTTCGGAAAAACAATACACTCAACCGTACCGTATATATCCTCAAGCGACAAAAATGCCATCTGCGCATTGCTTGCGCGCGTTGTTTTATTCTTTCTGGACGCAATGGCGGCACATATAACAATCATATCGCCGTCTTTTATTCCGCCCCGCGCCGCGTGAAAGTTTCCTTCCTCATCGCGGATTACGCTCGTCAGGACATCGCTTATATTATATTTTGTAAGTTTTTTAATTTTATCCTCGTATTCTTCCATCGGATGTCCGGAAAAATACATACCTGTGGACTGTTTTTCCATTTTCAGGAGAGTTTTCTTATCCAATTCGGGGATATTCGGAAATTCCATTTCCGTTTCTTCGTCAAGCGTGTCAAAAAGCGACATCTGTCCGGCAACATTATCGCGCGCGGCTCTTGCCGTTCCCTCAAGCGCGTTTTCATACACCGCAAGCAGCTGCGAACGCTTTATTCCCATTGAATCGAACGCGCCGCAGGAAATAAGTCCTTCAAGAGCGCGTTTATTCATATCCTGCCCTGCCATACGGTCTATAAAGTCCGCAAAACTTTTAAATTCACCGTTATTCTTACGTTCATTCACAAGATTTATAATCATTGCGCGTCCGACATTCTTAATTGCCGAAAGTCCGAAACGTATACATCTGCCCTCCACAGTGAACGTATCCTCGCTCTTGTTTACGTCGGGCGGCAGACGGTCAATACCCATATCCTTACAGTTCGCGATATAGTGATTTATCTTGTCAAGGTCGTCTATGCTTGATATCAGCGACGCCATGTACTCAACGGGATAGAATGTCTTTAAATATGCGGTCTGATACGTTACAAACGCGTATGCGGCGGCATGCGATTTATTGAACGCGTAATTTGCAAAGTCGTTGATTTCATCAAATATTGAAATCGCGGTTGCCTCGTCTATACCGTTCTTTATACAGCCCGGTATGTCCCCGTCATCACTGCCGTAAATAAAATTCTTGCGTTCGATAACCATCCGGTCAGCCTTTTTCTTGCTTATAACCCTCCTCATGGAGTCGGCTTTTCCGAGCGAGTATCCGGCAAGACTGCGCACAATTTCGAGTACCTGTTCCTGATAAACCATACAGCCGTACGTTACATCAAGAATTTTTTTCAAAAGCGGATGCTTATACTGTATTGTTTCCGGATTTTTCTTGCCCTTTATATATCTCGGTATCTGTTCCATAGGTCCCGGACGGTAAAGCGCGATTCCGGCTATAACGTCTTCAAGACAGTCCGGCTTTAGCTCCTGCATGAAAGACTGCATTCCGGCGCTTTCAAGCTGGAATACGCCGTCTGTATTGCCGGAAGAAATAAGCTCGTATACCTCTTTACTGTTATAGTCTATGCTGTTTATATCGATTTTTGTACCGCGCGTTTTCTGTATTATTTTAACCGCATTCTCAATTACCGTAAGATTACGCAGTCCCAGAAAGTCCATTTTCAGAAGTCCGAGAGCTTCAACAGTATCCTTTGTGAACTGCGTTGTGAGGAAATTTTCCTTATTAAGCTGCAAAGGTATATAGTTTACCATAGGCTCGCTTGTTATAACCACACCGGCGGCATGCGTTCCGGCATGACGCGGCAATCCTTCAAGCGCCATTGAGGTGTCAAGCAATTCTTTAATTTTCGGGTCGTTTTCATAAAGTGTGTTAAGCTCATTGCTTATATCAAGCGCTTTGCTTATGGTCATATTCAAATCAAAAGGCACAAGCTTTGCAATTTTGTCAACCTCGTTATACGGAATATTCAATGCGCGTCCGACATCGCGTATAACAAGTTTAGCTTTCATTGTGCCGAATGTTATTATCTGCGCAACCTGTCCCTCGCCGTACTTTTCAACAACGTAATCAATTACCTTCTGTCTGCCCTCCGGCGCAAAGTCAATATCTATATCCGGCATGCTCACGCGTTCAGGATTAAGAAATCTTTCAAAAATAAGTCCGTATTTTATCGGGTCAACCGTTGTTATACCGAGACTGTACGCAACAATACTTCCGGCGGCGCTGCCTCGTCCCGGTCCGACCATTACTCCGTTATTCTTCGCAAAACGTATGAAATCCCACACAATGAGAAAGTAATCAACAAATCCCATGTTCTTTATGACACCAAGTTCATAGTCAAGGCGTTCCTGCAATTCATCCGTAACAGGCGCGTATCTTTCTTCAAGTCCGCTCTGGCAAAGCTCTTTAAGATATTCAAAAGCGTCTTTTCCGTCCGGCACCGCGAATGACGGCAGATGACGCGTTTCAAAGTCAAACTCGACATTGCATCTTTTTGCAATCTTTTCCGTGTTCGCAATTGCCTGCGGCACATATTCAAACAAATCCGCCATCTCCTGAGGCGACTTTATATAGAATTCCTCGGTTTCAAATCTCATTCTGTCAGGGTCGTCAACTGTTTTCTCCATCTGAATACACATCAGCACGTCCTGATACTTCGCGTCTTCTTTTTTCAGATAATGTATATCGTTTGTTGCCACAAGTCCTATACCGGTTTCCTGTGACAGCTTTATCATATCGGGAATAATCTGCTTTTGCTCTCTTATTCCGTGGTCCTGTATTTCAAGGAAATAATTATCTTTGCCCAGTACATCGGCATATCTCATTGCAATCGCTTTTGCCTCGTCATAATTGCCGCGCAGAATAGCCTTCGGCACTTCTCCGGCTATACATGCCGAAAGCGCGATTATACCTTCGCTGTGCTCCTTTAAAAGTTCAAAATCTATTCTCGGCTTATAGTAAAAGCCCTCCGTGTATCCGCATGACACCATTTTTATAAGATTTTTGTAGCCTGTCTGATTTTCCGCAAGAAGAATGAGATGGCTTGTCTTGTTGTCTATGTCATGTACCTTATCAAAACGCGTTCTCGGCGCCACGTACACCTCGCAGCCAATCACAGGATGTATCCCCTGCGCCTTTGCCTCACGGTAAAAATCCACCGCTCCGTACATTGAGCCGTGGTCTGTAATCGCACATGATGTCATGCCAAGCTCTTTTACGCGCGATATTAATTTTTTTATACTCGCCTCACCGTCAAGCAGGCTGTATTCCGTATGTGTATGCAAATGACAAAACTCCATGTGTGTCCCTCCTTTTA
>CAZWLT010000032.1:0-14026 GCA_964634915.1 uncultured Clostridium sp.
AGACCGCCATGTGACGGTCTGTTTCCTTGTTAATTAAATCAGTTCTTCGGAACTGTTTCCCAGTCCTTTAAAAATCTCTCGATACCCTTATCTGTAAGAGGGTGATTAATCATCTGGGCAATTACCTTATACGGTACAGTCGCGATATCGCAGCCGGCTCTTGCGGCGTCGATAACGTGTATCGGATGTCTGATGCTTGCGGCGATAATTTCCGTCTTTATGTTATGAATCTTAAAAATATCGGCGATTTCTTCAATAAGAATCATACCGTTTGAACCGATATCGTCAAGTCTGCCGAGGAACGGGCTTACATATGCCGCTCCCGCTCTTGCGGCAAGAAGCGCCTGCGCCGATGAGAAAACAAGAGTAACGTTCGTCTTTATGCCGAGCTTTGTAAGCTGCTTCACAGCCTTCAGACCTTCCGCGCACATCGGTATTTTGATAATTATGTTTTTGTTAATCGCGGCAAGCGGTTTAGCTTCTTCCACCATTTTGTCAGCTTCAAGCGAAATAACCTCCGCGCTTATGGGACCGTTTACAATCGTCGTAATTTCCTTCACAACCTCAACGAAATCTCTGCCTTCCTTTGCGATAAGCGAAGGATTCGTTGTCACGCCGCAAATAACACCCATGTCATTCGCTTGTCTGATTTCATCGACATTGGCAGTGTCTAAAAATAATTTCATTTATAAATTCCTCCTGTACGTTTTAATTACAGTTATTATATAAAAAAATTTCTTTTTAGTCAATAGATTTGGTTGAAAAATGTAAATTAATAATGTATAATATAGATATCAAAGCGAGGAGGAATGAAAATGGCAAAGTTTACATATAAGCCGAGCGGCGTTTGCAGTTCGCAAATCGAGTTTGAGCTGGACGGGGATATTGTGCGGAATGTCCGTTTTACGCGCGGATGTAACGGCAACACCAAGGGAATAAGCGCGTTGACGGAAGGCATGAAGGTTGATGACGTTATCGGACGTCTGAAAGGGACGGATTGCAACGGCAAGGGCACGTCCTGCCCGGATCAGCTGGCGAGAGCGTTGGAACACGCGAAAAATCAGTAATAAAACAGAACCTGCCTTCATATACTATATATAGACGGTATATGGAGGTTTTTGATTTGCAGACTGTTACAATACGAAAAGATTTTATAATAAAACACGTTGTATTTTTCTTTATATTGATAATGGCGGTTGTTTCCGTTTTTATGGTACGCGGCGCGAAGCCCGAAATATCGGAAGTGAAGATTTACTTTGTCGACGCGGAAATGATGCGTCTTATACCCGTAAAAACATCAATTCCGCAAACAAATACAAGGAATATGGCGCAGCGTATACTTGACGAGCTTATCGAGGGACGCGACGATAACCCGAAAATAAGAAGAATTATTCCTAAGGAAAAACGCTGTATGACGGTAAGGCTTGTCAATGACGTCGCGTATGTGGATTTAAAAAAGGCGCTTGTCGAAAATCATCCTGCCGGCCGTGACCTTGAATTATTGACAGTCTATTCGGTTGTAAATTCGCTGACGGGTCTGGACGGTATAAGATGTGTGCGTTTTACTGTTGACGGAAAAAAAGAAAAGAATTTTATGGGTTATCTAAATATGGAGGAAACCTTTGTCCCCGATTATTTTGTATAAAACCGCCTTAGGGGCGGTTTTTATTTGGAGTAAAACAATTCGCTTAACGCCGCTCTTGATTTTTTGACGATATTGTGTTATAGTTTTATTATGGTAGTTTATGCGTAATTATGAAAGGAAATATGCGTTATGAGGAAACAAACGAGAAGTGAAGCGCGTGACGCGGCATTTACACAGGTATTCCAGATGAATCAGCATAAAGATGATATGGACGTTATTATGGACGAGCTGCTTAGAGCGCGTCCGGAATGTGAAACCAATCTCGGTTATATCAGAGCGATAATTGACGGTGTATGGGAGAATGACGCTGAAATTGATGAGCTTATAAGCTCTAATCTGAAAAAGGGCTGGACTCTTTCAAGAATTTCAAAAGCGTCGTACGCGATAATGCGTCTTGCCATATTCGAAATGAAATATATGGACGATGTTCCGGCGAAGGTCGCGATAAACGAAGCGGTTGAGCTTGCAAAGCGGTACGGCGATGAAAGCGACCCGAATTTTGTAAACGGACTGCTTGCGAGCGTTTATAAGGAAATTGCATGAGCGCGCTTGGATTTGATACAAGTCCCGCGCATACGGCAAGTAAGGAGGTTTAGGTTTGGAACCGAAGGTTGCTACCGTTTCACAGATAAACGGATACGTAAAAAAAATTCTTGACCACAATATAATACTGAACAATATATGGATAAAGGGTGAGATTTCTAATTTCAAGCACCATTATTCGGGGCATTTGTATATAACGCTTAAAGATGAGGGCGCTGTTCTCAAAGCGGTTATGTTCCGCAGCAGCGCGAGTACCCTCGCATTTGAGCCGTCTGACGGAATGAAGGTGCTTGCGCGCGGAAGAATAAGCGTGTATGAGGCCGGCGGCGCGTATCAGCTTTATATTGAAGAAATGATACAGGACGGTATCGGCGATTTATACGTGGCATATGAAAAATTGAAAAAACAGCTCTCCGAGGAGGGTTTATTCGATGAAAAATATAAAAAACCGATACCAAAGTTTCCCAAACGTATCGGCGTTGTCACCGCGTCAACCGGAGCGGCGGTAAGGGATATTATAAATGTAATTACCCGCCGCTATCCTATGGCGGAAATTGTGATATATCCCGCGCAGGTACAGGGAAACGGCGCGGCACAAAGCGTTGTGCGCGCGATTGAGTATTTCAATGCCGCAAAAGAAGCGGATACATTGATTGTCGGCCGCGGCGGCGGAAGTATTGAGGATTTGTGGGCATTTAATGAGGAAATAACGGCGCGCGCGATTTTTAAATCAGAGATACCTGTAATTTCGGCAGTCGGACACGAAACGGATTTCACTATTGCGGATTTTGTGGCGGATTTACGCGCGCCAACTCCGTCCGCCGCTGCGGAAATTGCTGTACCGTCGGCGCTTGAGCTAAGGGACAGAATAAATACAGATCAAAGCAGAATTCTGAGAAATATTACGGGACGTATTGAAAGCGGCAGACTGCTGTTAAATCGTTTTAAGATGCGTACCCCTAAGGATCAGATTGACGAATACAATCTGAGAATCGATTCGCTTGTCAAATCAATCGAGAGCAGTGTAAAAATGAAAACAATGATGCTTAAACGTCAGTTTTCCGCAGCCGCCGCAAAGCTTGACGCGCTGAGTCCGCTGCAAACATTGTCACGCGGTTATTCAATTCCGACAGCAGAGGACGGAACTGTTATAAGAAGCGCAAAGGAAATGAAAAGCGGTATGGAATTTACTTTAAGACTAAAAGACGGAAATGCGGAATGCGTTGTTAAATAAGGAGAATAAAAATGGCAGAGAAGAAAACATTTGAACAGTCAATAGCTGAACTTGAGGAGATTGCCGCAAAGCTTGAGGGCGGAGATGTAACGCTTGATGAATCACTGACTCTTTTTGAACAGGGGATAAAGCTGTCAAAGAGCTGTCAGAAAATGCTTGACGAGGCGGAAAAGAAGGTTTCAATTATGATGACTAATGAAGATGGCGAGATTATCAAGGAAGATTTTATCGGAAACGAGGAATAATGAGGAATAATAATGAAAGAAAGACTGAAAGAGCAGATTGCGTTTGTTGACAAATACCTTGACGAATATCTTGCCCAAAAGGATAATCCGCAAAATATAATATATAAGGCAATGCGCTACAGTGTATTCGCCGGAGGAAAGCGGCTTCGTCCTATACTTATGATGAATGTCTGCAAGATGCTTGGCGGCGATATTGATGAGGTTATGCCGTTTGCATGCGCGATGGAGATGATACACACATATTCGCTGATACATGATGATTTGCCGGCAATGGATAATGATGATTTGCGGCGCGGAATGCCGACGAGCCATATAAAATTCGGCGAGGCGACTGCAATTCTTGCGGGAGACGCGCTTTTAACCCGCGCATTTGAGATTGTTTCGGACTATAAAGGCGAAAATATGACGCGCGCGATGAAGGCGATAAATATTCTTGCCGCTTCATCAGGTACAGAAGGTATGATTGGCGGACAAATTGTGGATATGGAGAGCGAGGGTAAAGATATTGACCTTGACACGCTGAAGTATCTTCACCTTAACAAGACAGGCGCAATCATACGCGCTTCATGTGTGATTGGCGCAGTTATGGGCGGCGGAAATAAAAATGAAATTGAAGCCGTTGATGAGTTTGCGAAGAATCTTGGAATAGCCTTTCAGATACAGGATGATATACTTGATGTTACAGGCAGTGAAAAAGAACTCGGTAAGCCGATAGGGTCGGATGCTAAAGAGGATAAGAATACATATGTCAAGTTTGCCGGTCTTGAAAAATCAAAGGAACTTTCAAAGGAGTATTCCTCGAAAGCAAAGGCGGCGCTTGATATATTCGGTGATAAGGCAGCTTTCCTCAAAGAGCTTACAGATTATCTTACAAACAGAAAGAATTAAGGAGAAGGTATGACATATTTACATCAGCTTGCTTCCAATTCAGTTTTTATAACAGCAATACTGGGCTGGGTAGTGGCGCAGGCTTTTAAAATAGTGCTTTCATGGGATAAAAAGCTTGATTTTAAAAGATTTGTCGGTTCGGGCGGAATGCCGAGCTCACATGCGGCATTTGTCATGTCGCTGACTATGGCTGTCGGATTCGAAATGGGTTTTGACAGCGCCGCTTTTGCTATATCCGCTGTTATGTCGTTTGTTGTTATGTATGACGCGGCGGGTGTAAGACGCAGCGCCGGTCAGCAGGCGGCGATACTGAATAAACTTGTTGAATCAGTGCTTTCGGCGGATTTCCCAAAAACGGAAAAAAGACTTAAGGAGCTTCTCGGACACACTCCCATTGAGGTGCTTGGCGGCGCTGTACTCGGAATAATAATTGCGATAATACGCCATGCGTAATGGTATAAATAATATTTATAGTAAAACATTTATCGATTTAATTGACTTTTTTCGTCATTTAATGTAGAATATATGACATACTGCTTATTAATCGGAAAGGAAATGAAACCAATGAGTAAAAGATTGTTTACCTCGGAATCTGTAACAGAGGGACACCCCGATAAAATCTGTGACCAGATTTCCGATGCTATACTTGACGAAATACTGAAGGAAGACCCGCAGGCAAGAGTTGCCTGTGAAACAACATGTACAACAGGTATAATCTCAATCATGGGCGAGATTACAACTTCATGTTATGTAGATTTTCCGAAGCTTGCAAGACAGGTTGTGCTTGATATCGGATATGACAGAGCAAAGTATGGCTTTGACGGAACAACATGCGCCGTTGTGACAGCCATTGATGAGCAGTCGCCGGATATCGCGCGGGGTGTCAATGCCGGCTATGAAAACCGTGAAGAGGGCGGCAGTGATAATGAAAACTCAACAGGTGCGGGCGATCAGGGTATGATGTTCGGTTACGCCTGTGATGAAACGCCCGAGCTTATGCCTATGCCGATTTCTCTCGCGCATAAAATGGCAAAGAAGCTTACGGAGGTAAGAAAGGAAGGTATACTTGACTATCTGCGTCCGGACGGCAAAACACAGGTAACGGTCGAATATGATGATGACAAGCCTGTAAGAGTTGATACGGTTGTTGTATCAAGCCAGCATTCGGCGGAGGTTGATATAAAGAAGCTGCGTGATGATATAAAGAGAGAGGTTATTCTTACAACAGTTCCGGCAAATCTTATAGATGAAAATACAAAATTCTTCATTAATCCAACGGGCAGATTTGTTGTAGGCGGTCCTAACGGCGACAGCGGACTTACAGGAAGAAAGATTATTGTTGATACCTACGGCGGATATGCGCGTCACGGCGGCGGCGCGTTTTCGGGAAAAGACCCCACAAAGGTGGACAGAAGCGCGGCGTACGCGTCAAGATGGGTCGCGAAGAATGTTGTCGCGGCAGGACTTGCGAAGAAGTGCGAGGTACAGCTTGCGTACGCAATCGGAGTTGCGCATCCCGTATCAATAATGGTTGACACTTTTGGCAGCGCGGCAGTGCCGGAGGAAAAGATTGAAAAGGCAATAGAAAAGGTATTCGATTTAAGACCTTACGCAATCATAAATCAGCTTGATTTAAGAAAACCTATTTACAGAAGCCTTGCCGCATACGGACATATGGGACGTGAGGATTTGGGAGTATCGTGGGAAAAGACAGATAAGACGGAGGAATTGAAAGCGGCGGTAAACAGCCTGTAAAATTTATATTAAAAAGCGCTTTGTTTTTAACAAAGTACTTTTTTTTGTACACTGAATATGTTAAAATAGTATCAGAAAATAATGAAAGGATGCTTTTTTATGGGAATAAGTGTTATACGCGGCGCAATAAGCTCCGGTAAGAGCAAAATGTGCCTTGACGGAATTGAAAAAGTACATATTGAAAAGCCGGACGCGAAATGTATAATGATAGTACCGGATCATTATTCTTATGAAACGGAGAAAATGGTTGTTGAAAAGTTCGGCGGTTTGGGACTTAATAATATAGAAGTTCTGACACTTCGCCGTATGGCGATAAATAACCTCACCGCGTCTGAGCTTAATCATCTGACGGAATCGGGCAAGCAGATGCTTATATATAAGGCTGTGACGGAGGCATGCGAAGAATTGGGACATGTTGAGGGTATGGACATGAAGCTCATAACGTCAATGCGCCGTCAGGGCTTTCTTGACGTTGCCGCATCGCTTATAAGCGAGATGAAAAGATATCTTATAACAGCGCGGACGCTCACGGAAAAAGCCGATGAGATAAAGGATAACAGGACTCTCAAAAATAAACTGACAGCGCTTGCGCGCGTCTATGGAAAGTATACGGAGTATGTGGATAACTCGGATTGTACGGACAGCGAGGATGACCTTATAAGATTGGCGGAGCATATTGAAACCGGCAGTGAATACGATGAAAATACGTATATATGGATAAACAGATTTGATAAATTCATGCCGCAGCAGATACGCGCGATAGAGGCGTTGTTAAAAAAGAATGTGCATATGACAGTGAGTATCTGCTGTCCTGTCGCGGAGGACGAAACGGAAAGAGAACTGTATATGCAGACGGAAAAGACAGTTGACAGAATTATGGAGCTTGCGTCCGTGTATGGCTTTGAGGGCGAATATAAAGCAGGCAGGGGACTTTCTCATCTTACGGATAAGCCTGATTTGTATCGGCTTTTCCGCTGCTGGACAGAGGATTTTGTCTGCGATGAAAGACCAAAGAATATGGCGCTTTTTCAGAGCCGTGACGCGTATGGAGAGGTTGAGAGGATTGCGTGTAAAATAACAGACCTTGTGCGTGATGACGGTTACAGGTTTCGTGATATATCACTCATGTGCGGCAATGAAGAAGAATACAGACATCTTATTGACGCCGTTTTTGATGAATACGACATACCGTATTTTACTGACAGAAAGATAATACTCAGCGACCACCCCATTGCAATGCAGATTTTATCGCTGTTTACTCTTATCGATGAGGACTGGAGTTATGAATCGGTGTTCCGTTATCTGCGTTCGGGATTTATATACAGAAAGGAAGAATATAAGAAATATACTTTTTATAATCCGATTGATCAGGGAGAAATTGACATACTTGAAAATTTTGTTTTAAAGTGCGGTATAAGAGGCAGTAAAAAATGGTTTGATGATGAAGAATGGCTGCGTGAAAACGATATTGTAAATGCGGCGTTCGCGGAAGAAGGCGGGGAAACGGCGGATGTCAGGATTGACCAATTAAGACGTGAAGTTACCGCGCCGGTACAAAAATTTGCCGCCGCTGTGAAAGGCAAAAAAACGGCTGTTGAATTTGCATCGGCTTTGTTTGAGTACCTTACCGATATAAATCTGTATGCCGGACTTAAATCAGAAATAAGCAGATTCAGGAAAAACGGTATGGTAAATGAGGCTGAGCAGTTTACCAAGATATGGAATCTGATACTTGATGTGCTTAATCAGACAACAACCGCCCTTGCGGACGATAAAATGACTGTAAGTGAATTTGCGGAGTATATGGCTGTCGGACTTTCCAAGTGCGAAATACGAACAATTCCGTCGGGTATAGATCAGGTATACGTAGGAAGCGTTGAGCGAAGCAGCCATACGAATGTAAAGATAATGTTTGTTGTCGGAGCAAAAAGCGGCACATTTCCAACAGGCATAAAGACAGAGGGATTTCTTTCAAATAAGGATAGAAATACTCTTGTTGAGAATTACGGAATAAACATCGCGCCCGATACAAAGAAAAAAATGAATGAGCAGTATTTTAAGGTGTACAGAGCATTGTGCGCCGTAAGCGAAAAACTGTATTTCAGCTATTCTGTACAGGGCGCGGAGGGTTCTTCGCAGTCGCCGTCGCATATGATACTGGATATATACCGTAAATTTCCCAATATGCGTGTTTCGGATAATTTTATGCCTGATGTCCTGAATGACAGTGTGTATATTTCATCACCAAAGGCAACAATACATAAAATGCTTATAAATCTTTCAGACCGAAATGAAGGGAATAAAAATCCCCTTTGGGATATGGTATATGAGTGGTATAGTGAAAATCCTCAATGGCGGAGCGTTCTGTCGCTTATGGACAGGGCGGATTATTACAGCCGGCGCGGCGTTATGCTTGACGGCGATATTGCGAATATGCTCTATGAAGGAAAAATACACTACAGCGCAAGCCGTATCAATACTTTTGCGCGCTGTCCTTTTGAGTATTTCTTAAAATATGGGCTTGGTGTAAAGGCTCGTGACGAATGGGATGTCACGCCCGCTAATATGGGAAGCTACGCGCACAGGGTAATCAAGGATTTCTGCGACGAGGTTGAAACCGGCGCGAAAAATAACAGTGAGAAGATAAACGCATGGCGTTCGCTTGATGACGGCAAACGCGAGGAAATACTCGGAAGAATAATAGATAAAACGTGCGAGAATATGCTTTCATCAAAGGTGCGCGACAGAGAGCGGACGGTAAATATATTCCGCCGTATGGGTAAAACGATTTCATCAGCCGCGCAGCTTGTGCAAAAGAGTCTTTCAGCGGGTAATTTTGCCGAGAACGGTATGGAACGTGAATTCAGCGTTGACATTAATAATAATGTTGAGATACGCGGTATTATCGACAGAATAGACACCTGTGAAGCGGATAACGGTAAAGAATATATGAGAATTATCGATTACAAGACAGGCAAAACTGAATTTGACGTGGTTAATATTGCCAATGGTTATGACATGCAGATGGTTATATACGCGCTTGCGGCAAAGGAAATTATGAAAAACGACGGCATAGATGCTGATGTAACGGGCATCTATTATACAGGTGTAAAAAGCGCGTATAAGGAGCTTACTTCGACTGTAAACGAAGGAAATATAAAGGAAAAGAATATAAAGGATATGTGCCTTGACGGCGTCACTTTTGCGTCTGATGAGGAGGAGGAACGCGGCAGGATGCTTTATAATATGGATAACGGTTTCTTTGAAAATCAGGGAAGTATTTTTACAAAGGTGAAATTTGATAAGAAAGGAAATATAAAGGGAGTGGGTTCGCTTGATGAGATAAACGGACTTATGGAGCATGTAAAGGATACAATTATTGATATAGACAGCCGCGCAAGGACGGGAGAAATAAATCTTAACCCGTATGACAGCAACGGACGCGGGGGAGTATGCGCGTATTGCGATTACGCGAGCGTATGCAAATTTGATGAGGATAAACGTAAGCTGCGTAAACCGGAGGGTAAAAAGGACGAAATCTGGGAAACTATGAAAACAAAGGGCGCGGCTTTGAGAGGAGTGAAGAACGATGCCGAAATGGACTGACGCGCAGCATAGCGCGATATATGAACCGTCAGGCGAAGGAAATATAGTTGTATCAGCGGCGGCAGGTTCCGGTAAGACGGCGGTGCTGGTGGAACGTATTGTCCAAATGGTTGTCCGTGATGAAAATCCTGTGCCGATAGACGAGCTGCTTGTTGTGACGTTTACAGAAGCCGCGGCGGCGGAAATGAAGGAAAGAATTATAAAACGTATCAATAAGGAATACCGCGGCGCCGCGGAGAGCGGCAACACAGCAAAGGCAAAATACCTCAAGGAGCAGATAAACCTTACTTCAACAGCCGATATCAATACTATTGACTCATTCTGTCTTAATGTTGTAAAAAACAACTTTCATGTGCTTGGAGTCGACCCGAATTTCAGCATTATGGATAAAAATGAAGGCGATATGCTTATGGATGATACGCTTTCGGAGCTGTTCATGGCGCTTTATGTCTCAGATGATAAAGAGGAAACAGAAAGATTTAACAATCTGATAACTATGTATGCCTCAAACCGCGACGATGAGGGATTGAAAAGCGTTTTAAGGAAAGTGTACGGCTTTATCCGGTCTTTTCCGTCACCTATCGAGTGGCTGCGTGAAAAACGTGATATGTACAGCAGTGATATGTCCGAAAGCAAATGGGTACGCGATGTGTTTATTACGCTTCACAGAGATTATGTGGTACACAGGCATGAGAGCTTCTGGAATGAGCTTGCCGAAAGAATGCTTGATATAGTCCGTGATTATTATGATATTGATACAGATGATTATACCGCGTATGAGGACATAAAGTACGCGCATAATTACTGGGGTAAAATATGGAGCAACGTATGCAAATGCCGCGAGGCGGTAAGCGCGCTGAAAAAATCGGACAGCTATGAGAGTATATATGATTTCTTCAAATCATATATAGAAAAGAAGTCATTCCTCGGTATGGCAATAAATACAGCGCCGAAGAAAAAGGAAGCGTCGGATGAGGAGTGGCAGTATTATTATAATGAATATAATTATATGCGTGATGATTTGCGCGCGGAGTGCATGAAACTGCCGACAATGGATAAGGATAGCTTTAATGAATACGTACATTCCGGCGAACTGAAAAAAAGCGTTGATGATATTGTATGGCTTGTTGAAAAATTTGACCAATGGTATGAGGAAAAGAAAAACAAGAAGAATAAGAAATCATTTTCGGATATAGAGCATTTGGCATATAAATTATTCGCGGAAAATGAGAATATCAGAAGCGAGTATTCGCAGCGCTATGCCGAGATACTTATAGACGAGTATCAGGATACAAACGGCTTGCAGGACGCGATATTCGCGTCAATTTCGCGCGATAATAAAAATATGTTCATGGTTGGCGACCTGAAACAGAGTATATACCGTTTCCGCGGCGGCGACCCAATGATATTTAAGGAAAAAAATCGTCTGTACGGTAATAATGACGGCGGAAAAAGGATAATACTGTCACAGAATTTCAGAAGCCGCGAAGAGGTTTTGAAAAGCGTAAATTCGATATTTGGAGAGGTTATGTCGGATGATGTGGGCGATGTTGAATATAACGATGACGAAGCGTTGAAACGCGACGCTGACAGAGAGTGTTATATTGACGGAGAAAACCGTCTTAATGATGAGGTTATAAGGAATGGCTATAATTCCGAGCTTTATAACATTTCTGTATTTCGTGAAAATGAAGAAAATGACGATGACATAACGGATAGCAGGGCAGAGGCGGCATGTGTGGCGGACAGGATAAATGAGCTTATAAACGGACATTTTCAGGTTTATTCGGGTGACGGTAAGTACAGGGATATAGAATATCGTGATATAGTTGTGCTGATGCGTTCGGTCAAAAACAACGGAGATATTATGCGTGAGGCGCTTGAAAATCGTCGTATTCCGGCTTTTGTGCAGAAGGAGGAATACTTTGAACGCCGCGAAATAAAGCTTATGCTGTCATTGATATCGCTTATAAATAATCATATGCAGGATATACCGCTTGCGGCGGTTATGCGTTCGCCTATAGGCGGCTTTACGGAAAATGAGCTCGCGATGATTAAAATCGGCAGTAACAGCAAATCATTCTATAACGCTGTCAGATATTATATGTCACAAAAAGAAAATCCTGATGATAAAGAAAAAAAATTGCAGGAGAAATGCCGCAGATTTATTTCCGACCTTGACAGGTGGAGAGGATATGTAAAAATCAAACCGATCGCGTCGCTTATATGGACATTATATGAAGAAACCGGTTTTTATGATTTTATGGGAGCGCTTGAGGGCGGCGAGGAGGCGCAGGCAAATTTGCAGCTGCTTTATGAGAGAGCAAAACGATATGAGGCGTCGGGCTTTAAAGGTATATTCAATTTCATAAGATACATTGAACGTATGGAAAACCGCCGTGATGATATAAGCGGAGCAAAGCTGGTCAATGAAAGTCATAATGTTGTAAGAATAATGACGATACATAAAAGCAAGGGTCTTGAATTTCCCGTGGTATTTCTTGCGGGAACATCGCATAATTTTACGGCAAAGCATCCGAACGAGGAAAGAAGAATACTTCTTCATAAGGATTTAGGCATAGGTGTTGATTATTACAATTATGACGATATGTACTGTAAAAAGCTGATGTTCAACAAATATATAGACGAAGAAAACGCAAGGGAACAGCGAAGCGAGGAATTGCGTCTGTTGTATGTTGCCATGACGAGAGCGAAAGAAAAGCTGATTGTCACAACGTCAAGGGTATATAAAGATGAGGATTCATATACAGAATATATGGATAAGCTTCGCGATACATATTCCAAAGTCACAGGTCTTAAAAGAAGCGCGGAAAAGGCGAAGTCATACAGTGACTGGATATTGCCGGCGGTTATAAATAACGGCGGGAGCTGGGTTATGTATGAAAAAACGGTTTCCACTGCCGCGTGTGATATTGAAGACGCGGTCGCTTGCGAGGAAGTCAAGGTTGAAAATCCGCGGGAGATGCGTGACGCGGTACGGAAAATACTTGAGTTTAAGTATGAATATCCGAGAAGCGGCGCGATACCGGCAAAAACATCTGTAACAGCGATAAAGGAAATGACCGATGAAGAGCATATACACGAGGATGACCCGGTATATATGACGCGGAAACCGGCATTTATGCGCGGCGAGAAGCTGGGCACACAGATTGGCACCGCGCACCATCAGGTTATGGCATATATAAATCTGGAGGAAATGGCTGATACGGAAGATGACAAGTATGAAGATTTTGTACGCCGCGAGGTGGCGCGTATAGCCTCTGAAGGACAAATTGAAAAAGCGATAGCCCAGGATAGTGAAATCACTGAGATGATTTGCGCGAATGTGTGCGGATTTTTCCGGAGTGATATGGGCAAAGCTTTGTTTGAGGCAAAGAATGTATACCGTGAGAGTCCTTTTGAAATTGAAATCACGGCAAAGGAGTATGACGGAAGCCTTGACAGTGTTTACAGCGGCGAAAAGGTAGTCGTGCAGGGTATTATTGATTTGTATTTCGAGGATAAAAACGGCGGCATAATTCTTGTTGATTACAAAACCGACCGTTGTAAAACCGAAGAGGAACAAATGGCTGTCGCGCATCGTTATCAGAAACAGATTGACATGTATGAATACGCAATGGAAAAAATATTAAAAAAATCCGTAAAAGATAAATATTTGTATTTATTTTCCGCGCAAAGTATGGTAAAATTAAATTAATAACTAAAGTATGAGGTGAAAGAATAATGGCAAACTACGGCAATTTTAATCTGAATAGAAAAAGGAATGGCAAAAAAATTATTATTGCCGTGGCGAGCATTGCGGTTATAATTCTTGCGTTGGTGTTTTATATTGGTCTGACGGCGGGTTCGGAAAGCGAGGATATGGAAAGAATATCCTCGGCTGTTGCTGAGAATGTACAGCTTAAACAGCAGATAAGCGAGCTGAATAACGAGATAGCGAAAAAACAGCAGGAGATAGACGACCTTAACGCGCAGCTTGAACTTCGTCCCACCATTGCGCCGACGCCGTACATGGCGCAGGGCGGAGTCATGCCGACTTTGACACCGGCGCCGACTCTTTCGCCGCGCGGCAAAATAAGATGATTTGGA
>CAZWLT010000033.1:0-13967 GCA_964634915.1 uncultured Clostridium sp.
TGTGACATCCTGCTTGTAAGGCAGACGCTCTCCCAGCTGAGCTAAACTCCCATATTTTGACCGCTTTAATCAGCGACATGAAATATTATAGCAGACGGTTTTTAATTTGTCAACACCTTTTTTTATATTTTTTTATATTTACACTGAATTTTATATTTATTTTTATGCACATTTGATGTATAATATAATAAATAATCGGGTTCTTATGAAATTAATATATAGCGAGGGGATTTACATATGAAATTTAATATGAAAAAAATAATTTCTGTGTCCTGCGCGGCAGCGGTAGGGCTTATGGCGCTTACAGGCTGCGGAGGCGGCAGTGAAAATCAAACCGTTGACGAGGATTTGTCCGGAACATATGCCTTTGTTGGAAAGGATATTCAGAATACGTATATGCAGAAGGTATATGAGGGATTTGAGACCGCATGCAGCGAAAACGGCGTGGAAGCGGTTTATAGGGCGCCGGATGTTAATACATCGGAAAAGCAGATTGAAATTATAAATTCTCTTGTAGAGCAAAAAGTGTCAGGAATTGCCGTTGCGGCAAATGATGAAGACGCGCTTTCGCCGGCGCTGCAAAATGCCATGAATTCGGGAGTTGAGGTAATTTCAGTCGACTCCGCCGTAAAGAAAGAGGACCGCCGGACGCATATTCAGCAGGCGGACCCGCAGAAAATCGGCAGCGTGCTTATGCAGACAGCGTATGATATGGCGGGCGGTCATGGCGGTATTGCTATTTTAAGCTCGACCAATCAGGCGACAAATCAGAATTTGTGGATTGAATATATGCGTAAGGAGGTTGCGGATAATGCCGAAAAGTACGCGGACATGCCGATTGTGTATGTTGCGTACGGTGATGATGATATGACCAAATCAATTACTGAAACACAGTCTATTCTTCAAAATCCGGAAGTTAAGGTTATAATCGCTCCCACGGCTGTCGGAATAGTCGCCGCGGCGAAGGTGCTTTCAGAAAATGAATCGGAAATTAAGCTGACAGGTCTTGGTATGCCGTCGCAGATTGCGCCTTATATAGAAGACGGCACATGCGAGAAGGCGTATTTATGGAATCCGAGCGATATAGGATATCTTGCCGGATATACAATGAATGCGCTTGCAAACGGTGAGATAACAGGCGCGGCTGGCGATTCGTTCTCAGCGGGTAAGCTCGGAAGCAGAACGATTACGACGGATGCTTCGGACGGCAGCGAGGTTATGCTGGGCGATTTGCTTGAATTTGATAAAACGAACATTGAGCAGTGGAAAGACATGTATTAATATTATAACGGTACAACCGGTTAATGGCGCGGAGTGAAGAATCGGGAAGGCAATCGGACAAAAACAAAAAACCTCTATAAAAATTCATAAAAATTATGTAAACTACGGGCAAAAATTTGGCAAAAAAATGGTTTTATTCCTTTTTTCATTGACAAATACATGTTAAGTGGTATAATTACGGTCAATCAAGGAAATAATCCCAAAGGATAGATTTTCTGATGGAATGGAGGTTTTAACCATGAAACAATTTTCTTACACAATCCGAGGTGAAAAAGGTATTCACTCAAGAAGCGCCGGACAGCTTGTTAAAGAGGCACAGAGCTATAATTCGAATATTAGCATTGAATATAATCAGAGAATTGAAAATTTAAAAAGACTGTTCACGGTAACATGTCTTGGAGTGAGCAAGGGCGACAGCGTTACAATCAAGATTGAGGGTAACGATGAAGCTGAGGCGGCAAATGCTATTGAGAATTATTTCAAAACAAATTTGTAATTAAATGAAAAGAGACCGCGGCAAGCTAAGGTTGATTATATCAATTCTTAGAAAATCATTTTGCCGCGGTCTCTTTTTATATAAGCGGCGCCACAAGACGTGTCAAATGACCTATAAGCTTTGTGAATATGTTGAAATGATTTATATCTTCGATTGTTATTTTATGTGATTTTGAAAGCGTGTCCTTAAAATCTGCTTCAATGTCAAGAATTGCCGGCACGTTCAGCATATACGCGGCACATTCATAATGCAGATAAAGACTTCTGTAATCGTGGTTTATAGTGCCGACTATTGCGCGGCAGCCGTCGCTTACCGATACTTTCGCATGCACAAAGCCGGGAGTGTATTCGTAAATTTCAATTCCCGCCTTTATAAGCTCTCTGTAATATGTTCTCGCAAGATAGAAAGCGTACGCTTTATCCGGAATATGCGGCATAATTATCTTAACATCAACACCGCGCTGCGCGGCATATTTCAGACTCTCATACAATTCATTATCTATAACGAGATACGGAGTCATTATATATACATATTCGGAGGCGTTGTCAAGATTATGGATATATGCCCTTTTTCCTATATACACATCATCAAGCGGCGTGTCGCCAAACGGTATAACAAATCCGTCTGCATTTGCGAAGTGTTCCTTTGAGGCGGTTATGTATTTGCCGCCGTCCTCGGTTTTTTCTTCGTATATATTCCACATGGAAAGGAACATTGATGTGAAACCGGCAACAGCCTCCCCGCGGAGCATAAAGCCGGTATCCTTCCAGTGACCGAATCGTGTTTTTTCATTTATATACTCGTCTGCAAGATTAATACCGCCGGAAAATGCTGTCGCACCGTCTATAACAACGATTTTGCGGTGGTCGCGATTGTTCTGGTGTGTTGAAAGAAGCGGAACAATCGGTGAAAATACATGACATTTTATGCCGTAACGGTTGAGCGTATAGTTGTAATTATGCGGCATGGTGGTAACGCAACCCATCGCGTCGTACATAATACGGATTTCAACTCCATGGCGCGCTTTTTGTTTCAGAATTTCAAGAATTTCATTCCACATTCTGTCTGATGTGTTTATGATGAAAAATTCCATAAATATAAATTTTTCAGCTTTTAAAAGCTCGCGTTTCATATCTTCGAACATTTTCTCGCCGATAGGATAATACTGTACGGCTGTGTTTGCGTATACCGGAGGACCGCTGTATTTTTCGAGATATTTTGCGAATGTAAGCTCACGCTTGCTCAGAGCGGACAATTTTTTAATTGTTTCCTCATCCGGAGCAAGATATTTTTTATTTGCCTCCTGTGCCGCGATATAATCGTCGCTTATACTTTTTGATACAAGGCTTGCGCGCGTATAAAGATAAAACAACGCGCCGAATATAGGCACGATTGCGATAAGCGTTATCCACGTCATTTTAAACGTTGGTTCATCATTACGATTTATTTCAAAAATAATCATAATTGCGCTCAGTATGGTTGTAAGACCAATCAATACCTTTGAATAGTCTGAAATCCATATAAACATTGCGATAAATACCGCAATCTGCATAAGCAGAATAATAAGCGCGAAGAATTTATTTGAATACAGGAGTTTATTAAGTTTCCTCATATTACCCTTCTTTCGTAATTTAAGTGAGTGATTTTATATATGCAAATGTCTTTTTTTCCCCATCTTTCTGCAGCATTAAAAGCCAGCTTTCAAGCAGCGCGGAAGTGTTCGGGTGCATGGCGATTTTAGCGTTTCCCTGAAGAAAATAATTAATCGGATTATCGTTAGTATATTCTTTGCCAAGATATATCTTGCCTGCCGCGACACGGTCGCAAAACATTTCCTTAACATATTTAAGCGGCATTTCCACCGCCTCAAGACGCCGTGTTTTCGGATTATAGTCTGTCCAGTATTCAAAATGATGCCTGTTTCTTCCCTTGTGGTGCATCCATGCTTTTGAATATCCGTATTTTTTTCTTTCCGCCTCTGTCGGACTTCTGTCGCCAAGGTAGAACCTTGCGCCGGGAAAAAATTCCGCCGGACTGTACTTTGAAAGGTCATGACGCAGTCCCTGCCACAGAATACCGCATTTAAAGCAGTGATATATCACCTGATGACGGTGACGTGTTATTGTCGAAAAATGTTTAATCCAATGCCACATATACTAAGACTTCCTCTTGTTTTACATATAGTTATACATAAATTATTATATCATAAAAATTTACAATTTACAATCCTGTTTTTTTCGTCAAACGGTTTTTTCTCAAACACCTTGAATTTATACTGCCGATATGGTAAAATCAGGTAACAGAAGGGTTAGATATACAAATAAAAACATATTGTTTTCAGTATCGGTTTTGTTTGGAGATAATCAAAAATTAAAAGGAGAATTAAATTATGAGACAAATTGTATCAATAATTACCGCGTTGGCGATGTGTCTGTCATTCGCGGGATGCGGCGAGGAAAAGCGGGAGCAGCCGCAGAATACACCCGCGCCGACAATGCTTGAAAAAATGACAACCGAAGAAAAGGTTGGTCAAATGCTTTTTGTGCGTTATCCGGAGGATAATGAGCTGCCCTCGCTTATGGATAAAAAACCGGGCGGAATAATAATGTTTCAGCGTGATTTTGACGGTCTTACCAAGGATGAGGTTATAAATAAAACAGATAATCTTCAGTCACAGAGCCAAATACCTCTTATAATCGGCGTGGACGAAGAAGGCGGTACCGTTGTTCGCGTAAGCGCGAATCCAAATCTTGTGCCGGAAAGGTATAAGTCTCCTCAGCAGCTTTACAATGAGGGAGGTATGGATGCTGTAACGGCGAACGCAAAAGAAAAATCAGAGCTGCTTTTAAGTCTTGGAATAAATATGAATCTTGCTCCTGTTGCAGACGTGTCAACAAATCCTGATACTTATATATATAAACGCAGCTTCGGGCAGGGATACGCGCAGACAGCGGATTTTATTTCACAGACTGTTCAAGCGATGAACGATGCCGGTATATGGAGCGTCTTAAAGCATTTCCCCGGTTACGGCGAAGTTACGGGTGACAGCCATAAAGGCGCGGTCTATAATGAAAAGAGCGCCGAAGAAATAAGAAATACTGATTTTGTACCGTTCAAAGCCGGTATTGATGCCGGCGCAAGCTCTGTGCTTGTGTCACATAATACGGTAAACAGTCTTGACAGTGAAAATCCTGCCTCATTATCGCCTTCAATACATGAAATATTGCGTGGCGAGCTGGGATTCGAAGGTGTTATAATGACAGATGATATCGCGATGGGAGCTGTGTCAGATATTGAAAATGTGTATGTTAAGGCGGTTAACGCGGGAAACGATTTGCTTATAACAACAGACTACAATACAGCATATGAGCAGATTTTGTCTGCTGTTAATAATGGTGAAATAAGTATGGAAACAATAGATAATGCCGTATCGCATATATTAAAAATGAAAGGTCTTATGTGATAAAAAGCGCAATGCAGCAGCAAGGCGGCTTTTTATATAGGAATAATTCCAAATAGCTATTGAAAAATAACGGGATTTGCGGTATAATCATAAGATAAGGATAAGTAACGAAAGGATTGTGTGGAAATGGATTTGGAATTAAAAGAAATAGAGCTTGCAGCGAAAAGACTTGAACCTACAATTCACAGAACAAAGATTGAATCATCAAAGACTTTTTCTGATATGACAGGAGGAGAAATTTACCTGAAATTTGAAAATCAGCAGAAAACAGGTTCTTTTAAAATAAGAGGCGCGTCGAATAAGATTGCGGCGCTTGTGGAAAGAGGAGAAATTAAGTCGGCAGTCGCGTCGTCAGCCGGCAACCATGCTCAGGGTGTCGCGTACGCGTCACACGTACACGGAATTCCGGCAACAATCGTAATGCCGAAGTCCACGCCTATCGCAAAGGTAAGCGCGACAGAGGGATATGGTGCGAAGGTAGTTCTTCATGGCGATTGCTATGATGACGCGTATAACAAAGCAGTTGAAATACAGGAAAAAGAGGGCGCGACATTTCTTCATCCGTTTGACGATTTTGAGGTTATGGCAGGACAGGGCACAATCGGTATTGAAATCCTTGAGGATTTGCCGACTGTTGATATGGTGCTTGTACCGGCAGGCGGCGGCGGACTTCTTTCAGGCGTTGCCGCGTGTATCAAGCAGATTAATCCGCGCGTGCAGATAATCGGCGTGCAGGCAGAGGGCGCTCCGGCAATTTGCGAATCCTTTAAGAAGAAAAAGATTATATCTTCGGAAACAGTAAGCACTATTGCCGACGGTATCGCCGTAAAGACTCCGGGCGAAAATACAATGAAGATGATTAATAAGTACGCGGACGATATTGTTACGGTTTCCGACGCGGAAATTTCAGAGGCAATATTGCTTTTGCTTGAAAGAACCAAACAGGTTGTTGAGCCGGCGGGCGCGACGCCGCTTGCGGCAGTTTTAAACGGCAAGGTGGACGTTAAGGGCAAGAAGGTTGTATGCGTGCTTTCGGGCGGTAATATAGACGTCAGCTTTATCAACAGAATTATTGAGCTTGGTCTCGCAACGAGAGAAAGAAAGGTTAAGTTCTGTATCACTTTGCCGGACATTCCGGGAAGTCTTGAACGTCTTGCAAGCGCTCTCGCAAAGGCAAACGCAAATATCGTGATGGTACAGTATGACAGAATGAGCGCTGATATCGACCCGAATGAAACGATTATTCATATCGGCTGTGATGTCGGCGGCAGGGAGCACGGCGAAAAGGTGCTTAAAACACTTATTGAAAACGGATTTAATGTAGAGAAGGAATAGGTTTCAATGGTAAAAAAATCTCTTATTTCGCTGATGTATGAAGCGGCGTCAATCCAACGCTGGAACGACCATATCCGTCCGTGGACAGGCTTTACCGAGCTTGATAAACAGGCGCATAAAATGTTCTATGCGTATGTGCTTGCAAAGTGCGAGGGCGATGACGTTGACATGATAAAGCTGATTGAGGGCGGTATTTTTGAGTTTTTCCACAGAATTGTTTTAACAGATATAAAACCGCCGATATATCATAAGCTTGTTAAGGAAAAGGGCTGTCAGATTGACAGGTGGGTACTCTCTGAATTGCAGGAGCATATGGAGGGTATTGGCGGAGGCTTCTTTGAAAGAATGGAGAGGTATTATGCCGATAAGTCATACAGCTTGCTTGAAAAGCAAATTTTAAAAGCGGCGCATTACCATGCAAGTAACTGGGAGTTCAAGATAATCTATCCTATGAATCCCGAAACCTTCGGCATTGAACAGGTAAAAATGGAAATGGCACAGGGACTTGCGGAGTGTGACACCTTCAAGGGCTTTAAATATTTTGCCGGAAGCGAGTATTTGCAGCAATTTTTGTCGCTTATAGGAAAGCTAAGGTATCAGCAGAGATGGTCAAAGGCTGTAAGAATGCCGGAAACATTTGTTATGGGACATATGCTTGTTGTGGCAATCCTTTCATATTTCATGACTCTTGAGCTGGATAATCCCTGCGGCAAACGTCTGGAAAATAATTTCTTTGCCGGACTTTTCCATGATTTGCCGGAGGTTCTGACACGCGATATTGTGTCGCCTGTAAAGAACAGTGTCAAGGGGCTTGACAGCATAATCAGTGAAATTGAGGACGAGCAGATGAGAGAAGTGATTTATCCGCTGCTGCCTCCGTCATGGCATGGTGAAATTGAGTATTACACACAAAATGAATTTGATTCCAAAATAATTGATGACGGCGATATTGAAATGGTAACGTCGGATATTATCAATGAAAAGTATAACGATGACAAATATAATCCGGTAGACGGACAGATTATCCGCGGCTGTGACCATTTATCGGCATATATTGAGGCATATATGTCACTTAATTACGGTATTAAGTCCGAACAGATGATAAGCGGTTATGAGCATCTCAGAAAGCGATATGAGAATAAGGTTATCGGAGGAATTAATTTCAGTGAACTGTTTGGGTATTTTGTATTATGAGATATAGAAGAAAAAACACAGAACCAAAAGAGATGACCTTTGAAGAAGCAAAGGACAAGGCTTTGCGGCTTCTTGAGTTCCGTTCGCACAGCGAAAAGGAGCTTGCGGAAAAGCTTAAAAGAGAGGGAGCAAAGGAATATGACATTGAAGAAATCCTCGAATTCTGCCGAAACTATGGTTTTGTAGATGACAGAAAATTTGCTCTTGTGAAAGCGAGAGATATGAAAAATCTGAAAAAATACGGAAAACAACGTATTAAATCCGAGCTGTACAGCAAAGGAATAGATGCCCGTTATATAGAAGAAGCCGTAAGCGAGCTTGAAGACGACGAGGAGGAAATCCTTCTTCCGCTTGTTGAAAAAAAGCTCAGGGGTGATTTTGAAAAGAAAAATATTGATAAATGTATAAGATACTTTTTATACCGCGGATATAATTTCGGTGATATAAGAAGATGTATCGAGAACATAAAATCAGAGTATGGAGAATAGAAATTATGTATAATATCGGTCTTGTTTCGCTCGGCTGCGCGAAAAATCAGACGGATGCCGAAATTATGCTCGGTATACTTGCGTCGGACGGTTTTAATATAACACATAATCCGAATGAGGCGGATGTAATAATAGTAAACACATGCGGTTTTATCGAGTCGGCAAAACAGGAATCAATAGACGCTATACTTGAAATGGCGCGGTATAAGGATGCCGGATGCAAGCTGCTTATCGCAACAGGCTGTCTTGCGGAGCGTTACAGTAATGAAATCTTAATCGAGCTTCCCGAGGTTGACGCGATACTGGGAACAGGTGATTATGACAAAATCGCGCATGTAATAAAGGACGCGCTTGCCGGCGAAAAACCTGTAATATGCGGTAATAACAACAGAACTCCGGAGGAAAGGCTTCCGAGAATTCTGTCAACACCGCCGTACACCGCATATCTTAAAATTGCAGACGGCTGTGACAATAACTGTACCTACTGCGCAATCCCGATGATACGCGGACATTTCAGGAGCAGAAAAATTGAGGATATAGCGGAAGAAGCGCAAAATCTTGCCGAAAACGGAGTAAAGGAACTGATTCTTATCGCGCAGGATACCTCGCGTTACGGCAGTGATATTTATGGTGAAAATTCTCTTGATAAGCTCCTTTGCGAGCTTGTAAAGATTGATAAAATAGAATGGATAAGAGCGCATTACTTCTATCCGGAAGCCATTACGGACAGTCTTATTGACACAATGGCAAAATATGATAAAATATGTAATTATATTGATATGCCGGTGCAGCATGGCAATAATTACATTTTAAGACGTATGGCAAGACGTACCACACAGGAGGAAACGCTCCGTAAGATTGAAAAAATCCGTAAGAAAATGCCGGATTGCATAATACGCACGTCAATAATTGTAGGTTTCCCCGGTGAAACGGAGGAGCATTTTAATGACCTTTATGAATTCGTGAAAAAAGCGCGTTTTGACCGAATGGGCGTATTCACTTACTCACAGGAGGAGAACACTCCGGCGGCTGATTTCCCTGACCAGATTGATGAGGATGTGAAGAATGAGCGTCTTGACAGACTCATGACATTGCAGCAGGGGATATCGCGCGAGCTTAACAATGAAAAGATTGGCGAAACACTTGAGGTTATCGTTGAGGGATATGACGAGGAATGCTTTTTATTCTACGGCAGAAGCCGCGGCGACAGTATCGACGTTGACGGAAAAGTATATTTTGCCGCGGAAGATGAAGTCAATGCGGGCGATATAATCAAGGTGAAAATACTTGATGCTGATGAATATGACCTTACAGGTCAGATGGAGGTGGTTTAATGAACACAGCGAATAAAATAACGATGATACGTATAATTCTTGTGCCGGTGTTTATGGTGCTGCTTATGATTGATAACACAATATGCCGTTACTCGGCGCTGGGAGTGTTTGTTCTCGCATCGATAACAGACGCGATAGACGGACATATCGCGAGAAAGTATAATCAGACAACCACGTTTGGTAAATTTGTTGACCCGCTTGCCGACAAGGTGCTTACCACAGCGGCATTTCTTATACTGATGTATTACAACAGAATGTCGGTATGGGCATTGATGATAGTGCTTGCGCGGGAATTTATGGTAGCCGGCATAAGACAGGTTGCCGCCGGCGAGGGTAAGGTTGTGGCTGCAAGCATGTGGGGCAAGCTTAAGACGGTTACGCAGATGGTGGCTATAATTGTCGCGATACTGCTGCTTCCGGTCGAAACAAAATTTCTTGGTGTTCAGCCGCATCTGATTTCCGATATACTGATTTGGATTTCAGTGGCATTTACAATAATTTCGGGTATAGATTATTTAGCAAAGAACCGGCATTTATTAACGCTGAAATAAAGGAGATATAAAAATGGAAGAATTAATAAATACTCTAAAATTTGACGCAAGCGGACTTATTCCTGCTGTTGTGCAGAATATTGAAACAAACGAGGTGCTTATGGTGGCATACATGAATGCCGATACCATAAAGCGGACTTTTGAAACCGGCAGAGCAACCTTCTGGTCAAGAAGCCGTCAGGAGGTATGGGTAAAGGGCGAAACCTCCGGCAATTATATGTATGTTAAGGAAATCCGTGTTGACTGTGACTGTGATTGTCTTGTGATACTTGTAAATCCGGCAGGTCCGGCATGCCACACAGGTAACAGAAGCTGTTTCTTCCGTAAGATTGAGAACGGTAAACTTGTTGAGGATAAGAATGTACCTAAAAAATCAGATATTTTTGCGCGTGAACAGGCTGTTGTTATTGACAGAAAGAACAATCCTGAGGACGGCAGCTATACAAATTATCTGTTCGACAAGGGCGAGGACAAGATATTGAAGAAGGTAGGAGAAGAAGCTGCCGAAGTTGTTATTGCCGGTAAAAATCGCGACAAGGATGAAATCAGCTATGAGGTTGCAGACCTTATTTATCATATGACGGTTATGCTTGTTGATAACGACATGACATGGGACGATATTTATAAGGAAATGGAACGTCGCAGAAACTAATGATTTGGAATGGCTGTCATGCGGCAGTCATTTTTTTGATGAAGGAGAATAAGCTGATGAAAAAATATAACAGAAGAACGCTGCGTACCGCGATGAATCTTGCGGTGCCGGCAATGATTGAATCCTTCTTTGTCGCGTTTGCGGGACTTGTGGATTCATTCATGGTAAGCTCGCTTGGCTCAAACGCTGTCGCGGCGGTAGGTCTTACCGCGCAGCCGAAATTCATGGGGCTATCTGTATTTATTGCAATGAATGTCGCGCTTTCCGCGCTGGTTGCAAGACGTTTCGGCGAAAACAACAGAAAAGGCGCGAATTCAATTTTATGTACCGCCATTGTGATGATTATCGCGCTGGCTATAGTGCTGGGTATTGTATTGTCTGTTTTTGCGCCGCAGATAATGAGTCTGTGCGGTTCAACACCTCAGACGCATGATGACGCTGTTTTGTATTACCGTATCATTATGGGCGGTATGATATTCAACTGTATACAAATGGGTATCAACTCCGCGCAGCGCGGCGCCGGCAATACTAAAATAACAATGCGTACCAATATCACATCGAACGTAATAAACATAATAATGAACTACTTGCTGATTAACGGAAATTTTGGCTTTCCGGCGCTTGGTATAATGGGCGCCGCTATTGCGACTGTGCTCGGCACGGTTGTTTCATGCGTAATGAGTATTATATCAATAACAAAGAAGGATGATTTTATAAGTATTCCGTACATAATAAAAGAAAAGATTCGTCCTACGGTGCAGGCATTCAAAAATGTTGTCAAGGTTGGATACAGCGTATTTTTTGAACAGGTACTTATGCGTATCGGATTTATGCTGACGGCTGTTATGGCAGCCAAACAGGGTAATGCCGCAATGGCGGCACACCAGGTGGGAATGAATATCATGAGTCTTTCGTTTGCGTTTGGCGATGGCTTGCAGGCGGCGGCTGTTGCACTCATAGGAAGAAGTCTGGGTGAAAAGAAAACCGACAAGGCAAAGGAATTCGGCAGCGCTTGCCAGATGATTGGCGGTATAATTTCTGTAATTCTTGCATTTATATATTTCTTCGGCGCGAGACTTTTGATGAGCCTGTTTTTTGAAGAACAGGAAATCGTTGATATTGGCGTCAATATCATGCGTATTATAATCGTTGTTGTCTTGTTCCAGATAAGGCAGGTTATCTATATGGGATGCCTGCGCGGCGCCGGCGATACGCTTTATACCGCTGCGGCATGCACAATCAGTGTAACTATTATCCGAACTGCCGTATCATATATATGCGGGTATACGCTTAATTGGGGTATAACCGGTATATGGCTTGGCGTGCTCGGCGACCAGGCCGCAAGATATATTTTCGCTATGGTGAGATTCAAAGCGGGAAAATGGGTTGATATAAAGATTTAATCTAAAATATGCGCTCTGAAAGCATATACTCTCGGGGCGCGTATTTTTATGTTATAAGATATTCAGCAATTCGGCAATTTCTGTAATTGTAGCCTCGGGCTTGTCAACAGCGCCAAATCCGTATGAGGCATAAATCATTGGCACGCCCGCTTTTTTACACGCGTCAAAATCACTTTGCGTATCGCCTATATAGACGGGGTTCTTCAGCTTATTTCGCTCAATCAATTTACGCATTGTAATATCCTTTTGCGCGAGAGTATCTCCGAAACATAAATAGTCGGTGAAGTATTTGCCGATACCTGTCGCGTTGAAAAGACATTCAATGTATCCCTTCTGCGCATTGGTAACGATAAAAAGCGGATAGCATGAAGCCAATTCTTCAAGTACATATCGCGTTCCCTCATAAAGCATCGGCGGATGCGTTTCAAGGTATTTATGTTCATATTTATAAAATATTGGTATAAGTTCGTTCCGGTATTTTTCGGACATATCCGGAAAAATGATTGCAAAAATTTCATTCATTGGCTTTCCGAAAAGTTTGCCAAGCTCCGCATAGTCAAGAGTAATATTATAATCAGTGTTTTCTCTTAATGCGATTGTCCATGCTTTTGCAACACCCTTGCGCGAATCCCAAAGCGTGCCGTCTATATCAAAAATAATTCCATCGTACATAAAATAATAACCTCCGGTATTATTAGTATAAGCAAATTATAGCATATCATTACCTTAAAAACAAGATATGCACACTTTTTTATTAAAAGCATATTCTATAGCAAGGGATTACCCCACATTATAGAAAGGAATGATTTTAATGGCTGATTGTAACAGAAAGTGCAATGATAATTGCGGCAGGGAATGTCCTTGTGACACAAATTTCCGCGAGGCCGTCTGCATACATACCGATAAAATTTACGATAGCTGCAGAGATAAAGACTGTCTTGAAAACATTCGCGTATACCTGACTGCATGCGGTCAGGAGGTTGTTGATAAGGCAATAAGCGTTAAATGCACAAAGGCGGAAGTTATATGGGTATTTTCAGATATCGAGCCGGTACCGTTCAATCGTGGATTTTATTCGGTAGACTTGAAGTATTACTTCAGAGTAACACTTGCAGTATTCACGGGTATTGGCAGACCGACAGAGGTTGAGGGTCTTGCCGCATTTGATAAAAAGGTTATACTTTTTGGCTCTGAAGGTAACGCAAAAATATTTGAGTCAAAATACAAGGAGGATGCTTTTGATCCTCAGCTATGGAGAAAAACAAATATGCCCCATGCAATCGTTGAGGTGGTTGATCCGATAACTCTTGGCGCAAAATTAGTTGATGTGCGCGACAAGAAATCATGCTGCTGCGATGATGATTTTGACCTTGCATCTATACCGGAATCAGTATGCAGAGTATTCGGTGATAATATAATCCTTGGCAATGAATCCAAAAATGTGTTTGTATCATTGGGTGTGTTCTCGATAATTAAGCTTGAAAGACGCGTTCAGCTGCTTATCCCATCGTATGACTTCTGCGTGCCTCAAAAGGAATGTGTAGGCGCAACTGATGATAATCCGTGTGATTTGTTTGAGCGCATTGATTTTCCGGTTGATGAATTCTTCCCTCCGGAGAGATGCGAGTTTTTAGACAAGGGGCAGGATGACCCGTCAGTGCCGCATGACGAATGTGATTGCGGCTGTGATTGTGACAGAGACTGCCGCAGGGGATAAGTGAATAAAAAGCAAAACCTCCTATGGACTGCTCATAGGAGGTTTTTCACAAT
>CAZWLT010000034.1:0-12143 GCA_964634915.1 uncultured Clostridium sp.
TTTTTATGTGTCCATATTTTTGATAATTTTTTTCATTTTTTTTATTTCCTGTTTATTTGATTGCTTAACAAGAGTGTTAAACAGTTTGACAGGGGAGCGGTCAAAGTATTTTTCCATAATTTCCGTTAATTCTTCGCTTTTGACTTCTTCCTTTGAAAAAACAGGCGTACAGGTGAATTTCTTTTCGCCTCTTGATATGTAGCCTTTTTTGACGCACTTGTTTATAATTGTGTAGGTAGTGTTTCTGTTCCAACCGATTTCGAGCGCGAGTATTTTTGAAATTTCACCGGCGGTTATCGCGCCTTCCCTCCATAAAACTTCCATAACCTTGCGTTCCGATTCAAAAAGTTTCATTGTAATCAACCTCCTTACTATTAGAGTAGTTATTTTTTTAATCTCATATATTTCGGAAAATGATTTTTAAGAATTCCGTTTGATGCTTTACCCCATCCTATTGGGTAGCCGTTTACTGTAACGGCGCACCAGCCTTTTTTGTCGCATTCAATAGTTTCGCCCATAAGGTATTTTTTTAGCTGTATGCTGTCGCATGGAAAATCAATTGAATTTTTAAAATCATATTTTTTCAGTGCAAGACATAACGCGTGTGACGGTTCAAAACGATTTTTACGGCATAGTCCAAGATATAATCCGGGACGGATAACCTTTATTTTATCAATATTTATGCCATCAGGCTTAATATATAATTTTTCCCCGAACATACAAAATTCACCGTCAAGTTTTAAATTCATAAATTCATTTTCAAAATCACGATATAATTTTTCTCCGTCACATTTTTTTGAAGCCGGTTTTTTTGTATTTGTAAAAGTTTTTTTGTCAAGGCTGTGGAAAAGCGCGACAAAATGACCTTCGCCCTTATTTATATGAGGGAAAATGCGCCTTGAATTTGTCATATTATAATCTGAAGCGGACCATTCGGTTTTTCCTTCTGAAAGCATATCGAGATTTTGCGGTTTTATAAGCTCTACATTGTAATTTTCGAGCATATAAGCGCATACTTTCTCATTTTCCTCCGGTGAAAACGTACACGTTGAATATACAATATAACCGCCGCCTTTAAGCATTTTCATTGCGCAATCTAGAATATGCTTCTGACGCGCACCGCACGATATAGTATGTTCAATACTCCATTCATCAACTGCCTGCGGTTCTTTGCGAAACATACCCTCGCCGCTGCACGGCGCATCGACGATTATTTTATCGAAATACCGCGGATATTTTTCCGCTAATTTCCGCGGTGTTTCATTTGTGACTACTACATTAGTCAATCCAAACCGTTCTATATTGTCTGAAAGAATATTCGCGCGGCTTTTGATTATTTCATTCGCGACAAGCAGACCGTTCCCGCCGAGAAGCGCGCCGGCTTGAGTTGCTTTGCCGCCGGGCGCGGCGCAAAGGTCAAGTATATAATCATCATTTTCTATCGGCAGCGCGGAAACAGTTGACATTGCCGACGGCTCCTGAAAATAGAAAAGTCCGGCAATATGATACGGATGATTGCCGGATATAACGGACTTGTCCGCATAAAATCCGTTTTCACACCACGGCACATTTTCAAGATTTCCGAATTCTGATAAAACGGCGGATTTTGAGTTTTCCTTTGCTGTGTTCGTACGAATACCTGTAAAAATCGGAGCGTCATCCATTGATTTTATAAAATCGCCGTATTCGTTTTTAAGCATTTCTTTCATTCTTGCTTCAAATTTTTCGGGAAGTTTCATAGAGTATTCTCCTTGTTTTACTATAGTTATAGTATATATAATGAATTGTATTATGTCAAGAAAAAAAACACACCGCCGGGCGGTGTGTTAAAATCACATGTTATCCTGTATAATTTTATCAAGCTCGTCATAATCAAAATTATTTTCATCATATATATCCAGATTATTTTGCTTGTATTTATTTTTAAAATCCTCATGATCTTTTTCTGCCTGAGGAACAGTATGAATACCAAGCTCATGCCAACGTTTAATTATGGAATCCATATAAGGATACGATCTTTTATTAATCTGCATAATGCAGTATTCGTATGCGAGACCGACCATATTTTCGTCCATACCATAGGTATCACGCCATGTTTTGAGATATGTTTCCTCGGTTTTTGTAAAATTGCGGTCACCAATTTCAAACAGCTTTTTAAGCGAATAAAAATATCCGCTTTTTTCTTTTTGTGAAGATATGAATTTGTCCGCCGCGTCAATAGTGATAATTCCGTTTTCGTGCCATGAAATCGCGACTTTTTCGATATATTTCATATTGCGTTTGTCTTTTGAAACACAGTATTCAAGCAGCATTGTTATAACCTCCGCGGAAAGACCAAGCTCGTCATAGAACCAGTAAAGAGTTTCAATTTCGCTGTTGTTGAGAGTTTTTCCGAGTATTTCCTGTGAAAGAGTACAAAGCTCCGCAAGGTCCTTGTTTTCCGTCATGGCCTCCGTAATCTGCTGTATATTCTTTTTTTTGCGTATATCGGCTGTTTTTTCCGGCGGCTTTGAATTACTGAAATTAATGTTATCGTCGCTATACTGAAGAACACCTTTTCCCTTCCAGTACTCAAGCGCGTTCACAACATCGCTTTCGAGCAGATTAAGTTTTGCCGCTATTTCGGCTGTGGTCATTTCCCTGTCTGAAAATCCAAGCGAAAGAGCCATAAGGTAAACCTTCACATACGCGCCGTTTGCCGACGGCATATGATTTTCGATAAAGTCCGCCGGAACAGGTATAAAATCAAATTTACAGTTAAATTTTGGCATAATTAAATATCTCCGTATTATAAAAGTTTTGGTACTCTTTCTATTATATATCAGTTTCGTATAAAATGCAAAGATTTATTAAAAAATTTCAAAAAAATACCATATCCGGTCTTGACATGGAAGAGTTTTTGTGATAATATTATAAACTGTATCTTAGACTTAAAATTGGGATACTATCCTCTTAATTTCATATTATAGCATAAATATATAAAAAATGCAACCCCTAAATTTTGGGGCGGAAATTCAGGAGAAAAGGCAACATAATTAAACTACTTATTATAATGATGAGGTGATTCAGTAAAATGGTGCATGAAGTAGAAGCAGGAAAAAATGTACGTCTGAGCTATTCAAAAATAAAAGAAGTTTTGGATATGCCAAATCTTATAGAGGTACAAAAGGACTCCTACAGATGGTTCCTTGAGGAAGGACTTAAGGAAATTTTCCATGACATTTCCCCGATAAAAGACCATGCGGGAAAGCTTGTTCTTGAATTCTTTGATTATCATCTTGAGTACAACTCAAAGTATGATGTTGAGGAATGCAAGGAAAGAGACGCAAAGTATGCGGCTCCGCTGAAGGTAAGCGTCAGACTTATCAACACGGAAACAGGAGAAATAAAGGAACAGGAAATATTTATGGGTGATTTCCCTCTTATGACAGAGCAGGGAACATTCATTATCAACGGCGCCGAACGAGTTATCGTCAGCCAGCTTGTACGTTCGCCCGGTATGTACTATGAGTTTGAACGCGACAAGACAGGTAAGCCGCTTTATAAGGCAACTGTAATTCCGTACAGAGGCGCATGGCTTGAATATGAAACAGATTCAAATGATGTATTTTCAGTAAGAATCGACAGAACAAGAAAACTTCCCGTAACTGTTCTTTTAAGAGCAATGGGTCTTGGCTCAAATGCTGAAATACTTGATATGTTCGGTGAAGATATAAGACTTCTTGCAACATTTGAAAAGGATACAACGGAATCAAGAGAAGAAGGTCTTCTTGAAATATACAAGCGTCTTCGTCCGGGAGAACCGCTTAATGTAGAAAATGCCGAATCTCTTATTATGAATATGTTCTTCGATCCTAAGCGATATGATTTGGCTAAGGTCGGAAGATATAAGTTCAATAAAAAGCTTGCGCTTGCCGCCAGAATTAGGGGTAAGACACTTGCAGAAGACGCTGTTAACCCGAGAAACGGCGAAACAATTGCCAAGGAAGGCGACGCGCTTTCAGCGGAACTTGCAATGAAGATTGAAAGATCAGGTCTTAACAGTGTTGATATTCTTGTTGAAGGCAAGAAGGTAAGAGTATTCTCAAACAACATGGTTTACCTTGATGAATATATTGACTTTGAGGTTGAACGCTTTCCTGTTGATAAAGTACGCAGAGAGGTTATTGAAGAAATTGTTGCCGAGGGCGGCAGCGAAGAAGAGCTCAAAGAGAGAATCTGGGCAAGGGTTGATGATCTCGCGCCAAAGCATATTATAATTGACGATATGTTTGCGTCGGTAAACTACTGCTTAAATCTTGCAAACGGTATCGGCAGTATTGACGATATCGACCACTTGGGCAACAGACGCGTCCGCTGTGTCGGCGAATTATTGCAAAATCAGTTCAGAATCGGTCTTTCACGTATGGAAAGAACAGTACGCGAGAGAATGTCGACACAGGAGCTTGAAATAATCACACCTACATCATTAATAAATATCAGACCGATAATTGCCACAATAAATGAATTCTTCGGTTCATCACAGCTTTCGCAGTTCATGGACCAGCCGAACCCTCTTGCGGAGGTTCGTCATAAGAGAAGAATTTCAGCGCTTGGTCCCGGCGGTCTTTCAAGAGAAAGAGCCGGATTTGAGGTTCGTGACGTTCACTATTCGCATTACGGAAGAATGTGTCCCATAGAAACTCCGGAAGGTCCTAACATCGGTCTTATTACGTCGCTTGCGACATTCGCGAGAATTGACCAGTATGGTTTTATCGAAGCGCCATACAGAAAGGTTAATAAGGAAACAGGCTGTGTAACAGATGAAATCGTGTATATGACAGCCGATACGGAAGATGAATATGTAGTCGCGCAGGCAAATGAGCCTCTTGACGAAGAGGGACACTTCCTTGATAAAAAGGTATCAGCGCGTTACCGTGATGAAATTCTTGAAGTGTCAGCTGACAGAATTGACTACATGGACGTATCGCCGAGACAGCTTGTATCGGTTGTTACGGCATGTATCCCATTCCTTGAAAACGATGACGCTAACCGTGCTCTTATGGGTTCAAACATGCAGTGTCAGGCAGTGCCTCTTCTTACAACTGATTCACCAATCGTCGGTACAGGTATTGAGCATAAGATTGCGAAGGATAGCGGCAGCGCCGTTCTTGCAAAGGAAGACGGTGTGGTTGAAAAGGTTGCCTCAGACCAGATTGTTATTAAGGGTGACAGCGGTATCAAGCATACGCATAAGCTGATAAAGTTTGCGCGTTCAAACCAGAGCTGTTGTATAAATCAAAGACCTATCGTTAAGGAAGGCGAAAGAGTAAAGAGAAATGATATAATTGCCGACGGTCCCGCTATGGATAACGGTGAGCTTGCGCTTGGCAAGAACATTCTTATCGGATTTATGACATGGGAAGGTTATAACTACGAGGACGCTGTCCTTATCAGTGAAGAGCTTGTAAAGAACGACGTATTCACATCAATCCATATGGAGGAATATGAATGTGAAGCGCGTGACACAAAACTCGGCCCTGAGGAAATAACAAGAGATATCCCGAACGTATCAGAGGATTCGCTGAAGGATCTTGATGAACAGGGTATAATAAGAGTCGGCGCGGAGGTTCACGCGGGAGATATCCTTGTGGGTAAGGTTACACCGAAGGGTGAAACGGAGCTTACAGCGGAGGAAAGACTTCTTCGCGCAATCTTTGGCGAAAAGGCAAGAGAAGTAAGAGACACATCGCTTCGCGTTCCGCACGGTGAACAGGGTATCATTATCTCGGTTAATAAGTTCACAAGAGAAAACGGCGATGAATTGTCACCCGGCGTAAATGAAGTTGTGCGTTGTATCATCGCGCAGAAGAGAAAGATTTCTGTCGGCGATAAGATGGCAGGCCGTCATGGTAACAAGGGTGTCGTTTCAAGAGTATTGCCGCAGGAGGATATGCCGTTCCTTGAGGATGGCACACCGCTTCAGATTGTGCTTAATCCGCTTGGCGTACCTTCCCGAATGAATATCGGACAGGTACTTGAAATGCACCTTGGCTACGCGTACAGATGCCTGAGTCTTAAAACAAGAGAAGAGCTTGAGAATACTATTATAGATGAAAACTTTAAAAAGAACATCCTTTCCGCGAAGGAAAAGACAAGAGAAGGAAGATTTATAAAACTTGCGACTCCTGTATTTGACGGCGCGCAGGATGAGGACTTGAAGCTGGCATTCAAGGAAGCCGGTTTAAGACCGGACTTCAAATCGGTTGTATATGACGGACGCACAGGCGAGAAGTTTGATAACCCTGTTACAGTCGGTGTCATGTATTACCTGAAGCTGCACCACCTTGTTGATGATAAGATTCACGCGCGTTCAACAGGTCCATACTCGCTTGTTACACAGCAGCCGCTTGGCGGTAAAGCGCAGTTCGGCGGACAGCGTTTCGGTGAAATGGAGGTTTGGGCGCTTGAGGCTTACGGCGCCGCCTATACTTTGCAGGAAATATTGACGGTTAAATCAGACGATATCGTAGGACGTGTAAAAACCTACGAGGCAATCGTAAAGGGAGAAAACATTCCTAAGTCAGGAGTACCCGAATCATTCAAGGTTATGGTTAAGGAATTGCAGTCGCTTGCGCTTGATATCAGAATTCTTAATCATAATATGGAAGAAATCGACCTTGACGCGTCATTTGAAGATGATGACGAAAGTGTTGTCAGCGAAGAATTGCTGCAGACAATGGAGGACAAGGACGGAATTGCCGATTCATTAGATGAGGACGATCTTGATAATGCAAACATGGTACTGGACGGCGAGGATTATGATGATAACAATGATAACGAAGATGAAGATGAATCAGAGGAATCGTTCATAGACGATGATGAATTTTAATCCTTACGTGTGAATTAGACTTGTTAATAGACTATGGAGGTTTTTAAATGTTAGAATTTAACAGCTTTGAGGCAATAAAAATCGGTTTGGCTTCTCCTGAGACAATATTGAGCTGGTCACACGGTGAAGTGTTAAAACCGGAAACCATAAATTACCGTACGCTAAAGCCTGAAAAGGACGGATTGTTCTGTGAAAAGATTTTCGGTCCCACAAAGGATTGGGAATGTCACTGCGGTAAATATAAGAAGATAAGATTTAAAGGTAAAGTCTGTGAACGCTGCGGAGTTGAAGTAACCAAGGCAAAGGTAAGACGAGAGAGAATGGGACATATCTCCCTTGCGACTCCTGTTTCGCATATCTGGTACTTCAAGGGAGTTCCGTCATCAATGGGACTTATCATTGACGTTTCTCCGCGTCAGCTTGAAAAGGTGCTTTATTTCGCGTCATATATAGTAACAGATCCGGGCGGCACAGGTCTTATGCAGAATCAGATACTTTCAGAGGCGGAATACCGTGAAGCCTATGAAAAGTATGGCGATAAGTTCAAGGCAGGTATGGGCGCGGAGGCAATAAAGACTTTGCTTGAAAAGATTGACCTTGAACAGCTTGCCGCTGAACTCAAGGAGGAGCTTGAGGCTTCACAGGGTCAGAAGAAGGCAAGAATTATTAAAAGACTTGAAATTGTTGAGGCGTTCAGATTATCAGGCAACCGTCCGGAATGGATGATACTTACAGTAGTACCGGTAATTCCGCCGGAACTGCGTCCTATGGTACAGCTTGACGGCGGACGTTTTGCAACGTCTGACCTTAACGATCTTTACAGACGTGTTATCAACAGAAATAACCGTTTAAAGAGATTGTTGGAGCTGGGCGCGCCGGATATTATTATCAGAAATGAAAAGAGAATGCTTCAGGAAGCCGTTGACGCGCTTATCAATAACGGACGCCGCGGCAGAACAGTAACAGGTCCCGGCAACAGACCGCTTAAGTCGCTTTCAGATATGCTCAAAGGTAAGCAGGGACGTTTCCGTCAGAATCTTCTTGGTAAGCGTGTTGACTATTCAGGCCGAAGCGTTATCGTGGTTGGTCCGGAAATGAAGATTTATCAGTGCGGTCTGCCAAAGGAAATGGCAATCGAACTGTTTAAGCCTTTTGTAATGAAGGAGCTTGTATCACGCGGACTTGCGCATAATATAAAAAGCGCAAAGAGAATGGTTGAAAGAACAAAACCGGAGGTATGGGACGTTCTTGAGGACGTTATCAGCGAGCATCCGGTACTGTTAAACCGCGCTCCGACACTTCACAGACTTGGTATTCAGGCATTCGAGCCAAGACTTGTTGAGGGACACGCTCTTAAACTTCATCCGCTTGTATGTACGGCTTATAATGCCGACTTCGACGGCGACCAGATGGCTATCCACGTACCTCTTTCGCCGGAGGCACAGGCAGAGGCAAGATTTTTGATGCTTTCAGCAAACAATCTGCTTAAGCCGCAGGACGGACATCCCGTAACAGTTCCCACACAGGATATGATTCTTGGTTCATACTATCTGACATTGCAGAAAGAGCATTATGACAAAATCATTGATACAATTCTTGACGATGAAGCAAAGCTTGATGTGCTTGCTGAAAACCTCACAGCAATGGAGCAGGAGGAGAATTTTGTTCTTTACAAAGAAGAAGAGCCTATAAAGAGCTTTACAGATATAAAGGAAGCGCTAAGATATGTCAGAGAGCTTCCCGAGGTTGCAATGAACGAAACGGAAATTCGCGCAAATCCAATCACAATCGTTCTTCCTGAAAAGTCGGTTGAAATTTCACTTAAAAAACTGATTACCGAAATAAAGAACCTTGTAATAAAGAAGTATACATCGTTTGATGAAGCGCTTCTCGCATATGATAATCAGAGCGTGACGCTTCATGAGAGAATTCTTGTAAGGGTTACAAAGGAAATAAACGGCGAAACAAAGTCAAAGATGATTGGCACAACTGTCGGAAGAATTATTTTCAATAATAATATTCCGCAGAGGATTGGTTATGTTGACAGATCAAATCCGGATAATATATTCGACCTTGAGGTTGACTTCGTTGTTGGTAAAAAGCAGCTTGGAAAAATTATCGACAAATGTATCAGAGTATGCGGTACTTCTGAAACAGCGGAGGTTCTTGACAAGATTAAGGCTACAGGTTATAAGTATTCAACAAAGGGCGCTATAACAGTTGCCGTATCAGATATCGAGGTTCCGGAAAAGAAGAAGGAAATACTTGCCGATGCCGAAAAAGAAGTTGAGCAGGTTACGCAGATGTATCAGACAGGTCTTCTGACAAACGAGGAACGTTATCAGCAGACAATCAAAATCTGGGCAAAGGCATCAGGCGATGTCACAAATGCCATGATGGAACACCTTGGCGAGTTCAACCCGATATTCATGATGGCTGACTCAGGCGCCCGCGGCAGTGTGAACCAGATTAGACAGCTTGCGGCCATGCGCGGACTTATGGCGGATACGCAGGGCAGAACAGTTGAAATTCCTATCCGCGCCAACTTCCGGGAAGGTCTTAACGTACTTGAATACTTCATTTCATCACATGGCGCCCGTAAGGGTCTTACGGATACAGCCCTTCGTACAGCCGATTCGGGTTATCTAACGCGTCGTCTTGTTGACGTATCACAGAACGTAATCATTCGTGAAATCGACTGCGGTACTGATGAAGGCGAGTGGGTAACGGAAATCACAGACGGTAAAGAAAGTATCGAGCCGTTGTATGACCGTATCGTCGGCCGTACGGCAATGGAGGATGTGCTTCATCCTGAAACGGGAGAAGTTCTTGCAAACGGCGGCGAACTTATCACTGACGACCAGGCAACAGCAATTATAAATGCGGGTATCACAAAGGTATATATCAGAAGCGTACTTACATGTAAGTCAAAAATCGGTGTATGTGCCAAGTGTTACGGTACCAACCTCGCGACAGGCGAGCTTGTTAATGTCGGCGAGGCGGTTGGCATTATAGCGGCTCAGTCAATCGGCGAGCCGGGTACACAGCTTACAATGCGTACCTTCCATGCCGGCGGCGTTGCTTCAGGAAGCGATATCACGCAGGGTCTTCCCCGTGTTGAGGAATTGTTTGAGGCAAGAAAACCTAAGGGTCTTGCAATCATTTCTGAAATCGGCGGTAAAATTACTGTCAACGAAACAAAACGTAAGAGAGAGGTTATTGTACAGAACGATGAAACAGGCGAAGCCAAGACTTATACAATACCATACGGTTCAAGCATAAAGGTGCATGACGATGACGTTATCGAAGCCGGTGACGAGCTTACGGTGGGTAGTGTTAACCCTAATGATATTCTTCATATCAAGGGTCCTCACGCTGTACAGATTTATATTTCACGCGAAGTTCAGAGAACATACCGTATGCAGGGCGTTGACATCAATGATAAGCACGTCGAGGTTATCACACGTCAGATGCTGAGAAAGGTAAGAGTTGAGGAAGCAGGTCAGACAGACCTTCTTATCGGCTCGCTTGTTGATAAGTTTGAACTTGACGAGGCAAACAGGAAGATTGAGGAAGCAGGCGGAACGGAATTTGCGACAGCGTCTCCTGTACTTCTTGGTATCACAAAAGCATCGCTTGCAACAGATTCATTCCTTTCAGCAGCTTCATTCCAGGAAACCACAAAGGTTCTTACAGACGCAGCTATCAAGGGTAAGGTTGACCCGCTTCTTGGTCTTAAGGAAAATGTTATTATCGGTAAACTTATTCCTGCGGGTACAGGTATGAGTATATATAAGGATATTAATATCACAGTTGACGGCGAAGAAGTAAGAGAAGACGAAGCTGAATAATTGAAAAGGGGAGGTTTAAAAATGACTTTTTAAACAGCCCCTTATTAAATTACTCATACGAAATATAATATAATCCATAAATTGAAGAAAGAGAGAAAACATATGCAGGATGGAGTAAAACTTGAGCGTAAAACAAAAGAAGAATTAAAGCAAATAGCTCAGGGACTGGGCATAGAAAAAATCTCAGCGCTAAAAAAAGATGAAATAATTGTACTTATTCGTAAAAAACGTGAAGAAATAGCACAGGAAGAAAAGAAAAAGGAACAGCCAAAAAAACGCGAACGTCCGGCAGACGTTGTCGAGGTTAAGGGCGTACTTGATGTAATGACAGACGGATTCGGTTTTTTACGTATGGAGAATTATATGTCCGGCAAGGATGATATTTACGTTTCACCGACACAGATAAGACGTTTTAATCTGAAAACAGGTGACGAAATAGTGGGCGACTGCCGTCCGTCGCAGGACGAGGATAAATATTCACCGTTACTTTTTGTAAAAACGATAAATGATGACCCGCTTGAAATCGCGTTAAAACGCAGACCGTTTGAAAGACTTACACCGATTTATCCGAAGGAAAAGCTTTCCCTTGATACTGGCGACAATGAAAAGAGCGCGTCAAGAATTATTGATTTAATCGCGCCTATCGGCAAGGGACAGCGCGGAATGATTGTCGCGCCGCCAAAGGCAGGTAAAACGACAATTATAAAGCAGATTGCGCAGTCGATTACCACGAATTATAAAGATATAAAATTGATAGTGCTTCTGATTGATGAACGTCCCGAGGAAGTAACAGATATAAAACGCTCGATTGACGGCGAGGTTATTTATTCAACCTTTGACCAGATGCCGGAAAATCACTGTAAGGTTGCGGAAATGGTACTGGAAAGAGCGTCAAGACTTGTGGAGCAGAAAAAGGACGTTGTGATACTGCTTGATTCGATAACGCGTCTTGCAAGAGCGTATAATCTCACAGTCGCGCCGACAGGACGAACCTTGTCCGGCGGACTTGACCCTGACGCGCTGTTTAAGCCAAAGAAATTCTTTGGCGCCGCGCGTAATATTGAGGAGGGCGGAAGTCTTACAATCCTTGCTACGGCGCTTGTTGAAACAGGCAGCCGAATGGACGATGTAATCTTTGAAGAATTCAAGGGTACAGGCAATATGGAATTGAAGCTTGACCGTTCATTACAGGAAAAGAGAGTTTTTCCGGCGATTGATATTGTAAAATCCGGCACGCGCCGTGAAGAGGATTTGCTAAACGACCGTGAATTACAGGCAAGCCGGATTATAAGACGGCAGCTTGGCAAGAATATAAACGCCGAGGCTATGCAAAGACTGATTGATTATATGAAAACAACAAAGACAAATAAGGATTTTGTCGAACTTATGATTTTAAATTATGGAAAGTAAAAGAACCGCAT
>CAZWLT010000034.1:12243-13913 GCA_964634915.1 uncultured Clostridium sp.
TATGAACCCGCTCATTATTAATGAGCGGGTTTTCTGTTAAAAATTTTATTTTACAATCAGACTTTCGCCTGTCATCTGTTCAGGCTTTTCAAGTCCCATAAGGTCAAGCATTGTCGGACAAAGGTCGCAAAGCTTACCTGTTTTCAGCTTAACGTCGCCCGCGCCGATAAGAATTAGCGGAACAGGATTTGTTGTATGCGCTGTGAACACAGCCTTTGTTTCAGGGTCAATAAGACAGTCTGCGTTTCCGTGGTCGGCTGTGATAAGAGCCTGTCCGCCCTTTGCAAGGATTGCGTCAACCATTTTACCCACGCACTCGTCAACAGCCTCAACAGCCTTAACAGCCGCGTCCATTATACCTGTGTGACCTACCATGTCGCAGTTAGCATAGTTAAGGATTATAACGTCAAATTTGTCCGAATTGATTGCGTCAACAACCGCGTCTGTTACCTCATAAGCGCTCATTTCCGGCTTCATATCGAAGGTTTCAACGTCAGGTGACTTTATAAGTATTCTTTCCTCGCCCTCAAACTGCTTTTCCTCGCCGCCGTTAAAAAAGAATGTAACGTGCGCATACTTCTGTGTTTCGGCAATTCTTAGCTGTGTAAGACCTTTCTTGCTGATGTATTCGCCGAAGGTCATTTCAAGTGATTCCGGCGGATATGCAACTGATACGTTCGGCATTGACTCGTCATACTGCGTCATGCAGACAAAGTTTACAGGGAAATATGTTCTCTCAAATCCGTTAAAGTCCGGGTCAACAAATGTTCTTGTAATCTGTCTTGCGCGGTCAGGACGGAAGTTAAAGAATATAACGCTGTCGCCTTCCTTTACCATACCATTCTTGTCAACAACCGTCGGAATAACAAACTCGTCTGTTACATCATTTGCGTATGAATTCTTAACCGCCGTAACAGCGTCGTCTTCCTGTATGCCCTCGCCGTTAACAATTGCCTTGTATGCCTTTTCGACTCTGTCCCACGCGTTGTCACGATCCATTGCGTAAAATCTGCCCATGATTGTCGCGATTGAGCCTGTGCCGATTTCCTTGATTTCCTTTTCAAGCTGTTCCATAAATCCCGCGCCGGATGTCGGAGGCACGTCACGTCCGTCAAGGAATGTATGAATGTAAACCTTTTCAAGTCCCTTTTTATTAGCCATTCTCAAAAGACCGTAAAGATGCTCATTGTGGCTGTGTACTCCGCCGTTTGAAAGAAGTCCCATAAGGTGAAGTGACTTTCCGTTTGCCTTTGCGGCGTCCATTGCGTCCGAAAGCGCCTTGTTGTCGTTGATTTTGCCATCGTTTATGTCCTTTGTAATCTTTACAAGCATCTGATATACAACGCGTCCGGCGCCGATATTTGTATGTCCTACCTCGCTGTTTCCCATCTGTCCGTCGGGAAGTCCAACGTCAAGTCCGCTTGCGCTGAGCTGTGTGTTCGGATATGTTGCAAAATATTTGTCAAGATTCGGTTTTTTTGCCGCGGCAATTGCATTTCCTTCAAGCGTTTTGTTAATGCCGTAGCCGTCCATTATTATTAATGCGATTGGTTTCTTTGCCATTTGTGTTCCTCCTTTATTATTTTTATGGATAAATTTTTGTTTATATACGCATTTGTAGGGGCGACCCTTGCGGTCGCCCACAATATTGCGGCATTTTTCAAACGGGC
>CAZWLT010000035.1:0-13604 GCA_964634915.1 uncultured Clostridium sp.
TATCGGTGCAAAATTCGCGCCATTCCAAAGAAATACTCTGTATGATTCCTCTGACGGAATATTCAATTCAAGATTTACTTCGCTCTTACCGCTGACAGATTTTGAGTCTAACTTGACATCCTTTATTATGCCATTATCATAGTAAGTGACAACATATAAATTCGCTTTCTTTTCGGTGTCGTAATTATTTGTCACTGTCGCTTTTACTTTGCCGTTCTCCTCTGTTACTGTATATCCGCCGGTAAGCTTTCCCTTTTCGCTGTTCTTTGAATTTTTGAAAACTCCCACGGTCGTAATTGCCTTACCGTCAAAGTCAAACAGAGTTGTGTTTTCAACCACGTTTCCGTCCGGCAAATCATCCGCTTCACGGATTGCCCAGCCCGAGAGCGATTCGTTCTCATTTTTCGGGTCCTCCACGTGAATCATACACGGATCCCAGTAAAGCACGCCGACGCATCTTCCTCCGTCAACGCTCTTCATGCCGTTTATCAAATCCGCCATAAATCCCATGTGACCCTCTTGAGTAAACGGATACTTTTCAGTATATCCGTCCGCGTTTTTTGAGTCGTTTTCGGTCGGAGTGAGCTGACCGCCATAGCCGTTCTTTTTATTTTCCGTCCAGTTATACCCCGTTTCCATTATGAGAATGTCTTTGTCGTAGCGTTTGGAAATATTGTTGCAGAAGGAAACGCAGGTTTCAACGGGATTATGCGACCACGCCGGATAATACGACGCGCCGATTACGTCAAACTTACCGCCCGCATTCTTATACGCGTCAAAAAACCATGTAAATATGCTGTCCTTTGAACCGTTGGCGAGATGTATAACCACCTGCGACTCGGGAGAAACCGCCTTTACCGCGTCATAGCCGCGGTTTAATATTGATGCAAGTCCCGCCCAGTCCTTATAGCACTGAATATCATCATCTTCTATATCACTGTATATCAATTCAAAGCTGTCCTTGTCCATTGCCGCGTCAAAGGTGTTCGCGAACGGGAAGAACATACCGCCGTTGATTTCGTTGCCGAGAGAAACATATTCGGGAACAGTTCCCTGATTTTTCAGCTTTGTCATAATATCAAAGGTGTAATCATATACAATATCGCCAAGCTTATCCTGAATTTCAGCCTTCTGAGCGGAGGTCATATTGTTTAAGAACGTTGGGTCTTTTACGTCATAGCCAAGCTCATTTTCAATCTGCTCAACCCACTTTGACGGAATAATCTGACGTTCGCCGTTTGACCAGTAATCCGAATAATTGAACGTGAACTGAATACCCATGCCGGCGTCCTTTGCGCGTTTTGAAAGCGCAAGACAATCCGCCTCGTCCTGATATCCTTCGGGCAGGTAATATGTGCCGTCGCCCGTACCCTTGCCTGTGGTATTGGAAAGACGTATACGCGCCATATTCACACCGTTTTCGGCAAGATACTCAAATACATCAACCTTGTTTCCGTCCGCGTCCTTATACTCGCCGCCCAAATCCTCAATATAGCTTACCTCGGTCATGTCGCCGCCCGTTATAAATTTACTCGCCTTTGACTCCGTAAGGTCAGCGTCTGAAAATTCAATCGTGCTCTTTCCGCTTGTAATAACGCCGATTTCACATTTTCCGTCAGTCACACCGATACCCTTCACAGTAACCTTTATACCGCTGTCAGATTTCGGAAGGACTGTGCTTGACATCGTATAATCGTCCGATAAGCCATACACGTATGTATTTTCATCAACCGCGTCGTTCTTGCAGGTTACGGTAAGGTCATAATAACCGTCATTAAGACCTGTAACCTCAATTTTTTTACCCTCCGACACATCGCCGTTAAGGTCAACGCTTTGCGCGTATGCCGCCGTTGAAAACACCATCATAACCGCCGCCGCAATCAGCAATTTTTTCATTGTTGTATCTCCTCTCTTGAATTAAATATTTTCGCTTTTTAAATAAAACTCCCCGCCGCGGGCAATTTACTATAAAAAACCGCCTTAATATGATATTCGTTTCAAAAGTACGCGAGCTTTTTTCATATCATAAAAGGCGGTTTTAAATTCATCTTAGTCCTCGCTGTTCTCGCCGCTGTTCGCCGCGAGATATTCTTCAAAATTCTTGTATTCAGCCTTATGCTGCTGCGGCTTGAAATCCGCCTTGTAAGTTGTTGTATAGCCTGAACCTGTCTTTTCTGCTACGGGTTTGTCCTGCTTACGCGGTCTTGAATTTCTCTTTTTGTAAGGCTTCGCATTCTTAGGCGCGATAACAACCTTTCTGTACGGCTCCGAGCCGACTGAATATGTCGTTACATTTTCATTGTCCTGAAGATTTGAATGGATTATACGTCTTTCATAAGGATTCATCGGCTCCAGAGTAAACTTTTTGCCATTCCTTGCAACCTTTTCCGCAAGACGGTTTGAAAGCGCAAGAAGCGCTTCTGTACGTTTTTCTCTGTAATTTTCTGTGTCGATTGAAACCTTAATATAATCCTCGCTGCGCTGATTTACAACAAGTGATGTAAGATACTGCAAGCTGTCAAGAGTATCGCCTCTCTTACCAATCACAATACCCATATTATCGCCTGAAAGATTGATTGACATAGCAAGATTATCATTCATCTTTGCGTCAATATTGACATCAAGATTCATTGCGCTGAATATATCAGCAAGGAATTTCTTTGCATCCTCCTCCGGAGCGCCAAGCGATTCCTTATTTGGTCTGTCAGTCTTTCTGACCTCCTTTAAAGTCGCGATTTCCTCCGCTTCCTCATCTTCAGCATTAAGAAGCGTTACCTTTACGCGAGCATCTCTTGCGCCAAGACCCAAAAATCCTTTTGAGCCTTCGTCAAGAACCTCTATTTCAACCTCGTCACGTGATACGCCAAGTTCGGCTAATGCTGCCTCTATTGCAGCCTCTTTATTTTTTCCGTTTTTTTCTATGCTTTTGCTTCTTTTCAGGTATGACGACAACTGTATCCTCCCCTTTCTTATCAAAATAAAAGTTTAATGCCAGCTGCTGCACAATCTGAACAACTGAACTGATTATCCAGTATAGTCCAAGACCTGCCGGCAAAGTGAGTGTGAAAAATCCTGTCATGACAGGCATCATAAGCATCATAGATTTTGACATTTTCGCTGCCTGATCATCGCTCTGTGTATTATTCTGACCGGACTGCATCTGCGTAATCTTTGCCGAAACCAAAGACGCGATGATTGCAAGTACCGGAATCGCGAGCAATGCGATAATACTCCAATTTGAAAAGTCAAGCGCCATAATTTTACTGAATGCCATTGACGGCGCATTTGAAAGATCAAGTCCGAGAAAATTGAAGTTAATGACCCAAGGATGAACTCCGTTTGCGACTCCCTCAAGCGCGCTTCCGTTTGAGCCGATTACCTCAGCCCACTTTGAAAGCTGAATCTGACCGCTTTTTTGAATAACGTCAGCCGCCGCCTGAGCATATGTGCCAAGATTGTGTCCAAGACTTATCATAGCATCACGCAAGCGGTAAATTTCCGTAACAATCGGATTTGCCGCATCGGAAAGATCTCCCCATTTAACACCGATAAGATATGACAACGGACTCTGAATAACACGGTACAGACCGACAAGTATCGGCATCTGTATCAGCAGCGGCAGACATCCGCCTGCCATGCTTACGTTATTCTCCTTGTATATCTTCATCGTTTCACGCTGCAATTTTTCCGGATCATTTGCATACTTTTCACGGAGCTGGGCAATTACGGGCTGAACCTTCTGCTGCTTTTTCATGGATTTTTGCGAACGTATATTAAGCGGCAGCAATATAAGCTTAATTACCACAGTGAATAATATTATCGCAAGACCATAATTGCTAACAAGATTGTAGATGTTTTCAATTATAAAGCCCATCGGCCGTGTGATACAATACTCAAACATATATTCATTTTTCCTCTCCGCCACCCTTGTTTTTTTTCTTCGGTACAGGGTCGTATCCCCCTTCATGGAACGGGTGGCACTTTAAAAGCCGTCTCACTGCAAGGTATGTGCCGTACAGCGCGCCGTATTCTTCGATTGCCTCTCTTGCATACTGCGAACAGGTCGGGATGAAACGGCAGCAAGTCCCGCCTTTATACGGTGAAATATGGTGTCTGTAAAAATCAATCATTACGATTAAAAATTTTTTCATTGTATTTTTCCTTATAAGCTCATTGGCAAATCAATTCTTCATACCCAGTTTTGACATGGCATAATCCATATCCTTCTTTATCTGAAGCATTGTTTTACCCACAGCTCTGTTACGTGCAACGATAATAAAATCGTAACCTGTTTTTATATCGTCCTCCATAAGGCGGTAGCTTTCACGGATAAGTCTTTTCATTCGGTTACGCGCAACCGCTTTGCCAATCGACTTACTAACAGTCAGTCCAAGCCGATTAAAAGTATAACGGTTTTTCTTCATATATACAACCGTATATCCTCCGACAAAGCTTTCACCTTTATATACACGTCTGAAATCCCTGTTGAGCTTTAAGCTCTGAGTGTTTTTCATAGTTATAAACCCTCGTTCTATGAAAAAAGGCAACAAGCAAAGAATTCCTCCTCACTTCCTGCCTAAGTCTTTCATATATTATGCAGATAACTTCTTTCTGCCTCTCTGTCTTCTTCTTGCCAGAACCTTTCTGCCTGACTTAGTAGACATACGCTTTCTGAAACCATGTTCCTTAGCTCTCTGACGCTTTTTTGGTTGATAAGTCATTTTCATTGTTACAGCACCTCCTCTGCTATACTCCGGCCCCAATCAGCCGTCTTAATTACTATTATCCAAATAGACACCTCTACTATTATATAAATTTTATCCTGCTTTGTCAAGCATTTTTTACTAATTTCCCTCAAAAAAAATACCGCTGTATATGCGGCATCTCATTTATTTCTTTATTTTGATTATGTATTCCGTGCCCCAATCAAAGGATTTTTCTTCTATATCCGCCTCTATTCCGCTTTTTTGCATCATGCTTACCGCTCTTTTTACCGTATTGCGGAATATCTTTACGTCATTCGCGGTTGTAACGCGGAATTCATCTATAGGCTTTACCTTACGCGTATTCATTTCCCTGACAAGATTTTCCGTCTGCGTGACGTTCAGATTATCACGGCATACTATTTTTACCGCGTCAAGCTGTTTTTCCTCGTCCGCCAGCAAAAGCAACGCCCTTGCGTGACGTTCGGACAGGTCATAGTCGCGTATCAGCTTTTTCACAAGCGGAGGCAGACGTAAAAGACGCATTTTATTCGCTACCGATGCCTGACTTTTTCCAACCTTTAAAGCAAGCTCTGTCTGAGTAAGCCCCTGTTCGCGTATCAGATTTTTATAGCTTTCCGCAATTTCAAAGAAAGACAAATCCTCTCTTTGAAGATTTTCCAGCAATGCAAGTATTGCTGATTTATCATTATCCGCTTCAATAACTACCGCCGGTATCTCGTCGAGTCCCGCCATCTGCGCCGCGCGAAAACGCCTTTCACCGGCAACCAATTCGTATTCGCCGTTTCTTCGCCTTACGGTAATCGGCTGTATGAGTCCGTATTCCAGTATGGAATTTTTCAGCTCCTCCATTGTCTGCGGGTCAAAATACTTTCTCGGCTGATTAGGATTCGGCGCTATCATATAAAGCGGCAGTGTCACAATCTTTGCCTTGTCATGCGGCGGCTGTTTTTTCAAAAGGTTTATCATTGTATTTCTCCTATAACAGTGAATTATTATTTATCCGATTAATTTCTCTGCAAAATAAAAGAGTAAGCGGCGATAATGTAAGACCCTGATGAGTACACATGATGTAAATTACATTATCGCCATTTACCCTCGGTGGTGGAAGGTGTAAGACAATTTTGGGGGTAGAACAGGGCCTTGGGGAAACCCTGTTTGAAATGTACCATTTTGATACTTATCTGTCTTACATTTACTATTATAGCATATTTTTTCCGGTTCGCAAGCATTTTCATGCGCCCTGTTTTGACATATTCTGACATATTATTCTTATTTCGCCAGATTGTAACACGTTCCGAGCGGAATTTTTGTCGCAATGCCCGGTTTTCTCGGATATTTAAGCGGAGTTTGTCCTACTTTTTTTATAACAATTATCTTGTGTTTAAGGTCTGTAAAAGGAATTCGCGCTTCAATTATATCCTCAACCTTACCGCCGAGTATTTTTATAGCGCGTTTGGCATCCTTTAACTCGTCGTCCGCAAGAGGCCCTTTGAGCGCGAGAAAATATCCTCCCTGTCTGAGAAACGGTATACACCATTCGGCAAGCACCGTCATATTCGCAACCGCGCGCGACACAACCGTATCGAACTGACCTCTGTATGCCCTGTTCTTTCCGCTATCCTCCGCGCGCGAGTGAACAAATTCCACACCGTCAATACCGACCTTTTCGCATACGTCCTTTAAAAAATTTATGCGCTTGTTAAGACTGTCGAGAAGCGTCAGCTCAATCTCCGGCTTCGCGATTTTAAGCACAAGTCCCGGAAATCCCGCGCCTGTGCCTACGTCTATGACCTTTCCCTTTACAAAACCGGTTGATATTGCCGTCATGCTGTCAAGAAAGTGCTTTGCCGCAATACCTTCATCATCCGTTATGGCTGTAAGATTTATCTTTTCGTTCCACTCGACAAGCAGTTTCGCATAGTCCATAAGCTGATTTACCTGCAATTCATTCAGAACTATATTCAGTTTTTCACTTCCGTTTATAATTAAATCTCTCATAACTTCTCCTGCCAAAACGGCAGCAGTCGATATAAATCTCTGCTGCCGCAATAGTTTTTACATTCCCTTCATCCACTCGACCATAGGGTCAACATACATTACCTGATAACCCAGCTCGTTCGGATGAGTACCGTCACCCTCAGGGCGGTCATTGGACTCAAAATACATCTTTTTCATTTCCGCATCGCGGACATTTACGCCATTTTCACGATTATTGCGCGCATACAAGTCAAGGTATGGAACACTCCACTTGTCACACGCTGATTTCATCATTTCATAATACGGAGCAAAGGCGTCCTCCGCGTCATACGTGAACGGGTCATGAATTATAACAAATCCGATTTTGCTTGCGGCATGGTTTTCCCTGAGTTTCGCAAAAATACTCTCCATACCGCCTGCCATTGTTGTTTCGTCATAGCCGCCCTCATAATCAGCCGTAAGAGCGCCCAAAGGCGCATGATTCCAGAAATCATTTATGCCGCCTTCAAGAATGATATAGTCATAATCGCCTTCAAGCCCGTCAACCATATCTATAATGCACGGGCGGTAATTATCACTGTCGTCTGTCCATTTAACATTCTTTGCAATAGACGCGCCGCCCTTGCTTGGATTTGTGACAATCATATTCTGCTGTTCCTCAATCAGCTTGCCGTAACCGCCATGATAATTTGTACCATAGCTGATACTGTCGCCTACAAACGCAGCCGTCTTACCCTCAAGCGTGTTATCGCTTACCTGTGTCTGCACGCCGTTTCCCATAGAACATGAAGCAGTGGTGACAACGGCCGCAATCAGCATCGCAATTAATTTATCCATTTTCATTACCTCAATACACTGCTATCCAAGTATATTTTCAATCATTGCCGCCAGTTCTTCCGCCTTTTTCGTAATGTATTCCTCATCATTACCCTCAATCATAACGCGCACAAGCGGTTCTGTGCCGCTTGGTCTGATAAGGACTCTGCCCTCGCCCGCAAATTCATCTTCAAGCGCCTTACAAGCCGCGGCAATCTCCGCGTTTTGCATATATGTATTTTTATTTTCAAGTTTAACAGCGGCATTTCTGAGCACCTGCGGCATTATCTTTACAATACCGGCTGCCTCTGAAGCCTTCATACCTGTCTTTTTCAGCACCGCAAGGAACTGCAAAGCGCTTACAAGTCCGTCGCCTGTTGTATTATGGTCAAGGAAAATAATATGTCCCGACTGCTCGCCGCCTATGTTATAGCCCTTTGCAAGCATTTCTTCAAGAACGTATCTGTCACCGACCTTTGTACGCGGGATATTAAGACCCAGTTTTTCACCGGCTATGAACAAGCCAAGATTACTCATAACTGTTGCGACAAGCGTATTCTGTTTAAGTGTTCCGTTATCACGCATGAACTTTGCGCATGCCGCCATAATCTGGTCACCGTCAATTAGGCTGCCCTTTTCGTCAACCGCAAGCATTCTGTCCGCGTCGCCGTCAAACGCAATACCGATATCCGCGCCGATTGATGTAACGTATGCCTGTAAACTTTCCATATGCGTTGAACCGCATCTATAGTTAATATTTACGCCGTCCGGCGTGTTATGAATCGCCTCAACATTCGCGCCAAGCTTGTTAAGCGCCTTGAAGGCTGCTTCGTAGCTTGCGCCGTTTGCGCAGTCAACCGCGATTGTCATTCCGTCCAGACGGCAGTCAATAGTTGAGCAGGCAAAAGCAACGTAGTCCTCAACCGCGTTGTGGTTAGCGCTCACATAACCAACCTTACCGTGTGTAGGAAGGTCTTCAATCGTCTTGTCGCCAAGTATATAGCTTTCGATTTCCTCCTCAATAGCATCGCTCAATTTATAACCGTCGCCGTTAAAGAACTTTATTCCGTTATACTCGCACGGGTTATGCGACGCGCTGATTACCACGCCGGCGTCAGCCCTGTAATACCTTGTAAGATATGCGACAGCCGGAGTCGGAACAACGCCAAGCGGAATAACCTTCGCGCCCATTGAGCAAAGTCCGGCTGTAAGCGCCGCCTCAAGCATATCGCCTGACTTTCGCGTATCCTTACCGATAAGTATACGCGGTCTTTTTGAGCTGTGCTTTGTCAGCACATATGCGCCGCTTTGACCGGTCTTGAACGCGAGCTCCGCTGTAAGGTCCTTATTTGCAATACCTCTTATACCATCTGTGCCAAATAGCTTTCCCATTCTGATTTCCTCCTGAAATATTTGCATTTTTTAGGTTATATGAATTAAATTGTCAAACCACTTCCGCGCCGCTCTGAATATCATTAAGTGTTGTCAGAACTGTCAGTTTATCTTCAAATTCAGCCGACAGAATCATACCGCATGATTCAAGCCCCATTATTTTTTTCGGTTTCAGATTTGCCGCGAACAGCACGTTTTTGCCGATTAATTCCTCCGGTTTATGGAACTTTGAAATACCGGACAAAATCTGTCTTGTTTCACTGCCCACCTGCAATGTGAATCTCAGGAGTTTTGATGACTTAGGCACTTTTTCGCATTCTATGACCTTACCGACTCTTATATCAAGTTTTTCAAATTCCTCAAATTCAATATAGTCCTTATACGGAGCAATTTCAATTTTTTCTTCCTCATGTCCTAATTCTTCTTCAAGCTCCGCGAGTTTCTTTTCAGCGTCGATTCTCGCAAACAGCGGAACAGCCGCGCCAACCTTAGTTCCCGCTTTTGTAATGCCGAATGTCTTTGTACTCTCAAAGCTTAAATCGTCCGCGTTAATCTGCTCGGCAATTCTCTTTGATGTTTCCGGCATATATGATGTGAGAAGCGCGGCAATAATTCTGATTGTTTCGACAAGGTTATAAAGCACTGTGCCAAGACGCGGCTTATCAGCCTCATTCTTCGCAAGCACCCACGGGGTTGTTTCATCAATGTACTTGTTTGCTCTGTCCACAACTCTCCATATTTCATCAATACTGTCCGCGACATGCAGAGTATCCATTTTCTTCATAATCTTATCTATCGCGCCTGTTGCGACAGCCTTTAAATCCTCGTCAAAGTCGCCTACCGTATCTCCCGGTTGGATTACACCGTCAAAATATTTGTTAATCATCGCGACAGTCCTGTTGACAAGATTACCCAGCGTGTTTGCAAGGTCGCTGTTGAAACGGCTTATGAACACTTCATACGTAATTGTACCGTCCTGCGCGAAAGGCATTTCGTGAAGCGAATAATATCTTACCGCGTCAACACCAAAGTGTTTAACCAAATCCTCAGCATAGATTACGTTACCGCGTGACTTGCTCATCTTTTCCTCGCCGACAAGCATCCACGGATGTCCGAACACCTGCTTTGGGAGCGGCTCGCCAAGCGCCATAAGCATAATCGGCCAGTAAATTGTATGGAAACGAAGAATATCCTTACCTATGATATGCACGTTTGCCGGCCAATATTTGTTATAAAGCTCGCCCTTTTTGTCCGGAGTGTAGCCAAGCGCCGTGATGTAGTTTGAAAGCGCGTCTATCCACACATATACCACATGACCGGGGTCAAAATCAACAGGAATACCCCATGAAAAGCTCGTTCTTGATACACACAAATCCTGAAGTCCCGGTTTTAAGAAATTATTTATCATTTCATTCTTGCGCGATTCCGGCTGAATGAATTCAGGATGAGTATTGATGTAATCCATCAATCTGTCCTGATACTTGCTCATTTTGAAGAAGTATGCCTCCTCCTTTTCTTTCTTTACTTCTCTGCCGCAGTCAGGACACTTGCCGTCCGCAAGCTGAGTTTCTGTCCAGAATGATTCGCAAGGCGTGCAATACCAGCCCTCATACTCGCTTTTATAGATATCGCCCTGGTTATACAGCTTTTTAAAAATCTGCTGAACCGCCTTCTCGTGATAATCGTCCGTTGTACGGATAAACTTATCATAGCTTACATTAAGCATATCGGCGATTTCTCTTATCTGTGAGGCGATTCTATCCACATGCTCTTTCGGTGTGATACCCTCCGCCTCCGCAATTTCCTGTATTTTCTGACCATGCTCGTCAGTACCGGTAAGGAAAAACACATCCTTGCCTATAAATCTGTTAAATCTCGCGATTGCGTCTGTCAGAATAATCTCATATGTGTTACCGATATGAGGCTTTTTTGAAGTATACGCAATCGCCGTTGTGATATAATATTTTTCTTTACTCATCCAAGTCACTCCCCATTATTTATCAAGAAATTTGTTCATCAATGTATATCCCTTTTCAACATATACACCTGTTTTCTTACCGTTTTCTTCCGTGTATGAAAGACCGGCATTTGTGTCCGTTTCATTTGTGCTGTCGTAAATAATATACGGCACAGGATCACTGACATGCGTCTTTAGCTTAATCGGCGTCGGGTGGTCGGGCAAAATCATCATTCTGTAATCTATGCCGCGCTTTTCAAGCTCATCTTTAAGGAATTTAACAACCTTTTTATCGATTGTTTCAACGGCAAACTTCTTCTTTTCCGGCAAGCCCTGATGTCCCATTTCATCCGGCGCCTCCATGTGTACATATACGAAATCACTGCCGCGAAGGATTGCGTCAAGCGCGGCGCGCGCTTTACCGTCCCAATTTGTTTCGCAGTTACCTGTCGCGCCTTCAACATCGATTGATTCCATACCGGCGCACTTTGCAATGCCTTTTATAAGGTCAACCGCTGAAATAACGCTGCCCCTCAAACCGAACTTTTCCTCAAAGTTATCAAGCTTAGGCTTTGTACCCTCGCCCCACGGCCATATTGATGTCGCCGGATTTTTGCCTGCCGCAACGCGCGCCTTGTTTACAGGATGCTCCTTTAAAATCTTCTCGCTCTTTTTCATCATTTCAATGAAAGTTTCCGCGCCGTCGCCCTTTGGCAGATGGTCTTTAATTTTCTTATCTGAAATATCATGAGGAGGTGTCATATCAACATTTGTGCTGCCGCCGTTCCATACGCAAAGATGACGGTAGCTTATACCCGGATAGAACTTAATCTTATCTGTATTAAGCTCCGCCGCGACAGCCTCCATAAGCTGCGCGGCTTCCTCGGTTGTGATTTCGCCCGATGAATAGTCAAGCATTGTCTTGTCCTCATAGTTTTCTTCATCGGAAAGCGTTACAAGATTTGTTCTGAAGGTTACGTCATCGTCTTTCATTTCTACGCCGATTGACGCGGCCTCAAGCGGCGAACGGCCGCTGTAGCACTTCTTTGTGTCATACCCCATAACAGACAAATTGGCAACGTCGCTGCCCGGTTTCATACCCTCCTGAACCGTCTTTACCATACCCATTTCGCCATGCTGTGCCATATAGTCGATTGTCGGCTTGTCCGCAGCTTCAAGAATTGTCTTGCCGTCAAAGTAATCGACAGGATAATCTGCCATACCATCGCCTAAAATTACAATGTATTTCATTTTGTTATCTTCCTTTCGTTTGAAAATTTTATTATATGTGATTAAATTATTATTTATATTATCTTCGGAATAATAGCAATCGCTCCGCGTCCGACATGTGTTCCGATAAGCGGTCCGAATTCACCGTACATTTCAATACAGTCATCACCGTATTCCTCACGGAGCATTTCACAAGCCTTCCGTCCCTTTTCATCATCCGACTGAACAATCATGAATTTTGGGTTTTCTTCATCAAAGTCGGGATCGTCCCGTATCATCTCCAAGAGCTTTTCAAGCAGTTTCTTTTTGCCGCGTAACTTATCTAAATTTTCAACCAAACCGTTTTCAATCGTAAGCACCGGCTTTATATCAAGCAATGTGCCTACAAATGCCGCCGACTTTGAAAGTCTGCCGCCTTTTTTCAGATATTCAAGAGTGTCAACAAGCAGGTAGCATCTCCATGTTTTTATATACTTTTCGCAATCCTCAATAATTTCCTCCGGTGATTTGCCCTCAGCCGCAAGCTGCGCCGCATGAACGGCTGTCTGCGCGATATACAGCGAAAATTTATATGAATCCACAATATAAAATTTTGCATCCGGATTTTCCTCAAGTATTTCATTTTTAACAAGATTTGCAGTCTGATACTGTCCGCTCGCCGCGCTTGAAAGCGCAAAATAAATAACGCAGTCGTGTTCCCTGCATTCCTTCGCGAAAAAGTCATACATATCGCCATATGGCGTCTGCGAAGAAGTCGGAAAACCGTCAAAGGTTTCAAGCCTGTCAAAAAATTCCTCGTTGGTAATATCCACCCTCTGTACAAACTGCTCCTCGCCAAACAGTGTCAGAAATGATATCACGCCTATATTATACTTCTTTGCAATATCCTCCGGTATATCTGAGCCGGTATCGACAATAATTCTTATATCCGCCATAAATTTTCTCCTTTACCATTTAAACTTTGTAAGCTGTCCGAGTTGTTTAAGATTATTAAATCCTTTCTGACGGAGCGCCTCATACACTATTATCGCGACTGAATTAGACAAATTCAGACTTCTCGCGTCGCCAATCATTGGGATACGTATACAGCGTTCTTCATGCTCATAGAGCAAGTCCTCCGGAAGTCCCGCGTCCTCGCGTCCGAACAGAATATAATCATTATCCTCATACCTCGCGTCAACATATGTATGCCGCGACTTGGTGCTTGCGTAAAAATAACGTCCGCCCCTCGTCTTTTCGAAGAAATCCTCCAGATTGTCATAATACCGAACATTCAGAAGATGCCAGTAATCCAGTCCGGCGCGTTTCAAATTTTTATCCGTAATCTGAAATGCCGTCGGACGCACTATGTGAAGCTGTGAGCCGGTTGCCGCGCAGGTACGGGCAATGTTGCCCGTATTTTGCGGTATTCGCGGTTCGACCAAAACTATATTAAACAAAATACCATATCCTTTATTTCAAAAATTTAAGCATAAAACGATTTAAAAGCGGACGTTTTATCATAA
>CAZWLT010000036.1:0-5179 GCA_964634915.1 uncultured Clostridium sp.
CTGAAATGGAACCCGCCGCCTTAGTGAACAACGCTTTAGCGTTGTAGGCGTGTTGCGGAGCAACAAACGCCGTAGCAAGAAGGCGGGGGACATCTGCGCTTAGGTTATATCATGGAGGTTATTAAATGAAAAAATTATTGTTTATATATAATCCCTTTTCAGGAAAAGGGGCGATTAAAACTTTTCTCTCCGATATACTTGACACCTTTATAAAAACAGGTTATGACGTCACAGTGCGTCCCACACAGGCTAAGCTTGACGCTTATGAATATATCCGCAAACACGGCAATGAATTTGAAAGAATTGTTGTTTCCGGCGGCGACGGCACGCTCAACGAGGCTGTGCGCGGTCTTATGACATTCCCGCCCTCAGAGCGGACAGAGCTTGGTTATATCCCTGCCGGTACAACCAACGACTTCGCTTCCACGCTTCATATACCAAAAAATATGCTTGCAGCCGCAAAAATCGCGGCAAACGGAATACCGTTTAAATGCGACGCGGGCAGTTTTGACGGCACAACCTTTAACTATGTCGCGGCATTCGGCGCTTTCACAGACGTTTCCTATGATACGCCGCAGGAGATTAAAAATGTTATAGGTCACGCCGCGTATGTATTGGAGGGTGTTAAGCGCCTTTCAAGTCTTCAGTCATATAATGTAAATATAAAATATGATAACGGCGAAATATATGACGAGGTATTCCTTTGCATTATTCTTAACGCAACCTCTGTGGGCGGTGTGCTGAGTACAGAAAAACTTATGAATGTAGACTTATGTGACGGTCTGTTCGAAATGATTGTATTTCGTCAGCCGACAAATCTGCTTAAATTACAATCTGTGCTTACAGGTATCATGAAAGGCGAAGCCTCCGGTGAAGGATATACAATTTTGAAATCTTCAAAATTTGAATTTACATGTAAAGAAAACATAAAATGGACACTCGACGGAGAATACGGCGGCGAAAAAAATCATACTGTTATTGAAGTGCTGCCGTCAGCTATAACTTATATCGTTGACAGCGAAAAACTCCCTCCGTCATCATCAAAATAATATTTATCCGTCTGAAATATTATTTGCATTTTAAAATAATATGATGTATAATGTTGACTGAAATATATTTTAGGAGGAATTTTATGGAATCTATTGTTCATTCTATTGTAGATGGTCTTAACGGTAAAATGTCAAAGGAATTTATCGTTTTTCTTGTTTCTATGATACCAATTCTTGAATTGAGAGGAAGTATTCTTGCGGCGGGTTTTCTGGATAGCATGAAATTCCTGCCGACATATATTGCGGCAGTCGCAGGCAATATGCTGCCTATCCCGTTCATTCTGCTTTTTATAAAAAAAATATTTACCCGGATGAAAAAAACCAAGCATATTCAAAAAATTCCGGTTTGGATTGAAAAGAAGGCGCTTTCCAAGTCTAAACAAATTGATAAATACGGATATTTCGGATTGTTTCTGTTTGTCGCAATTCCGCTTCCGGGAACCGGCGCATGGACAGGGAGCCTTTTATCGGTATTGCTCGGAATGAATCAAAAAAAATCTTTTGTTTGCGTATTAGCCGGCGTGCTTACCGCAGGACTTATCATGTCACTTTTGGCTTTCGGAATTATTCAGAATATATTTTAGAAAATGCGTTCACTCCTTAGTGAACGCATTTTCTATTCAAAAACTATTCTGAATTTTATATTTCCATCACCCGCCAGAGTATAATTTGTATAATTAATACCCTGTGTACGCAGACTTGATAATATAAGCGTCATGCTTGCCGAATCAATCGTATATAAATCTCCGTCTTCACCATGAGGATACTGATTTATTACGTTCAGCGCTTTATCCGCGTCGTCAGATGATATTTTCAGTTTGCCTATCGCCTTCGGCTCTTTTGCTTCATCTATAGGGTTTCCGTCCTTGTCAATCCTGTAATATGTTCCGTATGCGATAACTCCATCTTCATCATCAATAGAATATCCGTTCACCGCATTTTTTTGGTCGGCTGAACGCGACTTATCATTAGCTCCATAAGTCATGCTTGACGGAGCTGTATCATAGTTATCTTCGGTATCCTGCTGTGCGGCATTTTCGTTCGGCAAAGACTCGTTTGAAGCTGTTTCGGCTGCTTTTACAGGCGCCGCTGCCGCGGCTTCCTCTGCTGATGTATTAGCCGAATTTGATGTTTTTGCCGTTTCTGATGGCTCTGTTGGTTCTGCTGACACTGACGCCGCCTTATTGGAATTGCTGTTTGCCGCAAGCTTTGTTTTCTTTTCAACAGCCGCGCCATCGGTATTATTGGCGTTATCTGTTGTCTGATTATTTACTTCATCAATTTTTTCGCCGGCAGCCTGAGAATCGGCTACATCTGAATCCGGCATAATAACAGGTACATCGTCACTGCCGTTATCGCCGTCTTTAACCGTATTTTCGGTTATGACACCATCATCGCTGCCATTCATCTTGTCAACAAACATTCTGCCGTTTGCCGTGACAACAGCCACAAGCGCAAAACAGGCTGCCGCAGCCGCATATTGTTTCCAGTTATGCCGCATATTTCTGATAATACGTCTTGCGGCGTTTCTCTTTATTCTCTCCTCCCCGTCAATACGGATATTGAGTTTATCCATAAAATCTGCCGGAGGCTCTATCTTAGGGAGAGATTTGGTTGTTTCTATTATTGAAAGAAAAAATTCAAGCTCGCTTCTGCATTCTTCACATTCCGCGGCATGAGTATTCATTTCCGCTTTCTGCTCATCATCCAGATTTTCGTAGTTTTCCAGATACTCTTTGAACCTTTCGCAATTCATTATATCTCCCCCTTTCTTTTTTAATTTCTTTTTACATAATATTAGACGTATGAAATGTTAAAAAAGTTCCCTTTTTTTCAATAAATTTTTCTTTAATACATTTCTTGCGCGATTAATCCTTGATTTTACCGTACCATTTGGTATGCCGAGCATTTCGGAAATCTCATCGTAACTCATTCCTTCTATATCACACATTGTAATTATAACGCGATATTCTTCTTTTAATTCATTTATTGCGTTGCGGACAGCTGCCTGTTTCTCCGAAAGCTCCATATTATACTCCACCGATGCGCTTTCATCCTCAATATCAATGTCCTTATTCTCATCGGTATATTGATTAAGACTTATAACATTACCGTCTCGCTGTCTTTTCCTGAGAATATCCGAGCATACATTCGCCGTAATGCGATAAATCCACGTAGTGAAGGATGATTGTTCCTTAAACGATTCTATACTCCTATATACCTTCACAAACACCTCCTGCGCCGCGTCATACGCGTCCTCCTGATTTGAAAGCATGCTGTATGCAATGTTTATCACCTGTGACTGGTATCGTGAAAAAAGTATGTTAAAAGCCTCTCTGCTGCCTTTTTTACATTTTTTTATTACATCATTTTCGGTCAAAAATCCCTCACCACCTCTCGTATATCAAATTTTATCCGGCTTAGAAATTCTTAATTCTATCCATATATATATGGTAATATGCTTTTACATCGTCCATACAATCTCCGCTGAACTTATCAAGGAATGCCTTCGCAATTTCAAAAGCAACAACCGCCTCAACAACTACCGAGCATGCCGGAACCGCGCACACATCACTGCGTTCCACAGTTGCCTTATGCTCTGACTTATCCTTTATATTAACAGTACGAAGCGGGTTATACAAAGTAGGGATAGGTTTCATTGCCGCCTTCACAACAATCGGCTCACCATTTGACATGCCGCCTTCTATACCGCCGGCATTATTTGTAAGTCTGTGAAATCCGTCTGTGTATTCTATTTCATCATGCACATGTGAGCCCGGCACTTCGCTTACTCCAAAGCCCATTCCGATTTCAACGCCCTTGACTGCTTGTACACTCATAACACCAAACGCGAGATTGGCATCAAGCTTTCTGTCATAATGAACATAGCTGCCAAGTCCGGCAGGAACACCCTTTACTATCGTTTCTACAACACCGCCGCAGCTTTCTCCGCTTTTCTTGATATTATCTATATATTCCATAGCCTTTTTGGCGGCATCATCATCACCGAACCCCACCGGTGAATTACTTGCTTTTTCAAAGAAATCCGGCGCGTTGAAATCAGCTGTGTCCTCAACCGCGCCAATTCTCTTTACATGGCTGAGGAATTCTATACCGAAAGGCTCAAGCGCCTGTCTTACAAGCGCGCCTACAGCGACTCTTGCCGCAGTTTCTCTCGCGCTCGCTCTTTCAAGCACATTTCTAAGGTCGGTATGGTTATACTTCATTCCGCCTGTCAGGTCAGCATGACCCGGACGAGGACAATCTACAGCCTTTTTACCGTTACTTTTCTCTGTGCCCATTATTTCTTTCCAGTTTGCCCAGTCCTTATTTTCAATCTTTATCGCAATCGGACTGCCGAGAGTGACAGAGCCGCGAACTCCGGAAAGTATTTCTGCTCTGTCCTTTTCTATAAGCATTCTTCCGCCTCTGCCATATCCCATCTGACGTTTTGCAAGCTGTTCATTTATTTTATCAAGGCTTATTTTTACTCCCGACGGCATTCCCTCAACTATAACAGTAAGGCATTTGCCATGTGTTTCTCCCGCTGTGAAATATCTTAACATATCTTTTCTCCATTCGTTTAATTTTATCAGAAATACGCAGCATAAATTTATACATATACAAATATGATTTTATCACTTTTTCATATTTTTTTCAAGTGGTATACGACATTTTACAAAACTTTGCAGTTAAGACTTGTGTCGAACGCAAAAAAAGGTCTGCCGCATTGTACGGCAGAACTTAATGTTTATCTTGTAAGATAATTATATATCATTATAACGCTCTCTGCTCTTGTAATCTCATGGAGCGGATTGAAGTTTCCGTTTTCATCACCGTTCACAACACCCATTGCAGACAATAATGCCACATATCCCTTGTTTTCCGTCATATCATTAAACGGTGTAACATATATGTCATTATATTTTGCGTAATCCTCCGCGCCCATAGCGCGTATCATGTATATCGCCGCATTTTCACGCGTTACAGCGGCTTCGTCATTACGCTCATCCTCTGAAATGATGTTGTTTCTTACAGAATTTCTGTATACATAATCCGCCTGCTCCTTATCGGCTCTCATAACTATTATTCCGCTTTGATAAACAGCCGTCAGAAGCGAAAGATAATCC
>CAZWLT010000036.1:5279-13350 GCA_964634915.1 uncultured Clostridium sp.
TTTAAAGCATTAAAAGGTTGCGTTAATTTTAAATTTTTTATACAAGCAAAAACGGACTGCGCAGGCAGCCCGTTAATTTTTAAAATTTACCGCCGGCACCGCCGCCGCCGAAGCTACCGCCGCCGCCGGAAAATCCGCCGCCGCTGTTTCCGCCGCCAAAGCCGCCGTAGTATCCGCCTCTGCCGCCGCGTCTGTAATATCCGCCGCCAAAGCCGCCGCGCCCTCCGCGTTTGCTTGCGATTATCCACATTGATATGAGCAATATCACAATCACAACCGCGCCAATAATTTCAGAGATATCACCTTCATCTTCATCGGGAGAAGGGTTTTCAAGCTCGCCGATTACATCGTCATAGATGTGCTTTATTCCGCCGCTGTAATCGCCGTTTGACAGCATATCTTTGGCATTTCTGATAAAACGTCCGCATTTGCCGTCGTTTAAAACTCCCTCAAGACCATAGCCGACCTCAATACGTATGTCACGGCTGTCCATGACGAGCAATATAAGTACGCCGTTATTTTCATCCTTGTCGCCTATACCCCATTTGCGCGCCGTTTCTATGGCGAAATCCTCAACGGCCGCTCCGCCTATGGAATCCATAGTAAGAACAACCACCTGCGGTCCGCCGTTTGCGTTATATTCCTTCCCTTTTTCAAAAATGTAATTTTCAGTTTCGCTGTCTATAACATTCGCGTAATCATTTATGAAAAATTCATTTGTAGGCATTGGAATATCTGTTTCGGCATAGGCGCGTATATTCAGTATTATTACAAGCAATGCCGTAAACAATGCCGCATATCTTAAGTTATTCTTTTTCATGTCATTCAAAATTTACATTCGGCACTGACTGCGCGCCCTCATCTGCTGTAAACTGTTCCTTCTTTTCAAAGCCAAGCATATTGGCAAAAATATTTGTCGGGAAAGAGCGAATCTTCACGTTATATTTCTGAACCACATCATTATAATCCTTGCGAGCCACACCTATGCGGTTTTCCGTACCCGCAAGCTCATCCTGCAAGGACAGGAAGTTTTCATTTGATTTAAGCTCCGGATAGCTTTCCGAAATAGCAAGAAGTCTGCTTAATGCCGAGTTCATTTCACCCTCCGCCGCGTTGACCTCGTCTACGGTAGACGCGCCGGCAAGTTTTGCCCTTGCGTCCGAGACAGCCGTAAACACCTCTGTTTCATGTGCCGCATAGCCCTTTACGGTATTAACAAGATTCGGAATCAAATCCGAACGTCGCTGAAGCTGTACCTGCACCTGCGCAAACGCTGTATTTGTCTGTTCCTCAAGTTTTATAAGATTGTTATAACCGCCTGCAAACAAAGCAATAATTATAGCTATCGCTGCTATTATTACACCTATAACTATACCTTTTTTCTTCATTCTTTTATCTCCTTTTTACTTTGCAAGGTTGAATGCTTCCTCGATATCTTCAATTTCCGTATCATTGATTGCGACAACATCGCCAAGATCCTTTGCGGCGATTATAGCCTTTGCGCTGTACTCCGCAACCTCAAGGCGGTCAAACGCGTTAAGAAGTCCGCTGCCCGTTACAATTACACAATCATTATTGATTATCGCTATAGGCGTATTCTCCTTGAATACTGCCGCGGTTTCTTTCGGATACATATAGTTTGCGCCGAAGTCAAGCTTTGGAATTTTACGCATAAGTATATAGCTTTCCGGAATTGTTCTTGAGTCAAGCGGTTCGTCCGTTACGGCGAACGCCATTATACAAGGCGGATGCGCTATTATAATTGAATTTATGTGCGGATGCTGCTTATATATCTCTTTATGCAGCTCAACACTCTTTGACGGAATTTTGCCCAGTTCCTTCAAATCACCGCTTATCTTCACAATATCCTCCGGCTCAAGATACTTTCTGTCCAGACCGGTCGGAGTAATGATAAAGCTGTCATCATCGATACGCTGCGAAAATGTTCCCTGTGTACTCGTGAAAAGCTGCTGATTATACGCGCGTTTTATCAGTTTGCATATCTCGCGTCTTGCCTCTTTTTCTTCACTGCTTATATTATTGGCAACAAATTCGTCCATTGATACATTCTGACGTGATTTATACCAGTCAATCTGCTCTGTTGTAAGCGGCTTTGGCGTACCGATATTATTCGCGTCAATTTCAAGTCTTGCGCTGAAATCAAGCGTTTCAAATGATTTAAACGCGTCAAACATTGTCTTTGCGCCGATAACAACACCATGATTTTCAAGAATTACGGTATTAAAGCCTTTTGCAAATTCTTCACTTATCTTATTTCCAAGATCGTCACTGCCCGGCAGACCATACTTTGCCATACCTATCTCGCCGCATGAAAACTTTACGTTTGGTATAAGGCTTGTGTCCGGCAGCTTTCTTACTATAGAAAAAGCTACCAAAGCCGGCGGGTGCGCATGAAGTACCGCTTTGATATCCGGACGCGACTTATAAATATGCTGGTGGAACGGGTATTCGCTTGACGGCTTATGGTTACCGATAATCGTGCCGTCAGGTTTTATTCTCACCATATCGTTACGCGTAAGGCTTCCCTTGTCAATAGAACCCGGTGTTATCCATATGTCGCCGTTATCATCAAGTATTGACAAATTTCCTCCTGATGTGGTCGTCATGCCGTAGCCGTATATTCTCTCCATGAACATTACGAGCTGGTCGGCAGGATGCAGCATGTCTAAATTCATTAAAATTCCTCCTTTTTTGCATTATATTCGTTCCTATATTTATATATTTTGACTAATTCTATTTTACCTCAACAGCGGTAATTTGTCAATACAGCAATACATTTCCGCATAAAAAAACAGACCGCCTTTGCGGTCTGCAAAATACAATTTTAATTATCTGCCGGGCTTGAAGAAATCGGGAACGTCAATATTTCCCATACCGGGCTTTAATCTTCTGTTGAAAATCGAGTTATCATCCAAATCTGAAACAGATGATGTGTAACCATGAGATTTTCTGTCATTTGAGCCGCTGCCGCCGGCAAACTTCGGAGTAATTCTCTTGAGGTCGTTTCCGTTATCCTTATTGCCGCGTTTCACTGAGCCGTCAAGTCCTGTCGCAATAAGTGTAACCTTAATTTCATCCTTTAGATTATCATCCATAGCGGTTCCGACAATGATATTAGCTTCTTCGCTTACCATATCACGAACAATGCTTGATACCTCACCCATATCAACAAGCGAGAACTCGCTGCCGCCTGTGATGTTAAGAAGCACATTTTCCGCGCCCTCAATGCTTGTTTCAAGAAGCGGGCTCTCAATTGCGGCGCGAACAGCGTCTGATGCGGCATTTTCTCCCTTGCCGATACCAATACCCATATGAGCAACACCGCTGTCCTTCATGATTGTTCTTACATCTGCAAAGTCACAGTTCATGATACCGCGCTGCGTGATAACCTCGATGATTCCCTGTACGCCCTGACGAAGCACATCGTCAGCCAACTTGAATGAATCCTTTATTGTAACCTTCTTATCAGCAATTTTCAGCAGCAGGTCATTAGGAATTGTAACGATAGCGTCAACCTTTTCCGCAAGGTTCTTTATACCCTCTTCCGCGTTTCTCATTCTCTGAGGTCCCTCAAAAAAGAAAGGCTTTGTTACAACCGCAACAGTAAGTACGCCAAGCGACTTGGCTGCTTCCGCAATAATAGGAGCCGCGCCGGTACCCGTGCCGCCGCCCATACCTGCTGTTACAAACACCATTTCCGTATCCTTAACAAGATTCTTGATTTCATCCTTTGTTTCTTCCGCAGCCTGTCTTCCGATTTCAGGCTTCGCGCCGGCGCCAAGACCGTTTGTAAGCTTCGCGCCAATCTGCAATACTGTAGGAGCCTTTACGTTAGAAAGCTGCTGTGAATCCGTGTTTACACAGATAAACTCAGCCTTTGTAACGCCTGCTTCTATCATTCTGTCAACAGCATTATTACCGCCGCCGCCTACACCGATGACCTTAATTCTTGCACCGTCTATTGTAGTATTTTCTTCCAAACTGATAGGCATTTCACTCATCTAAATTATCCTCCTTCGTAGTTTAACCCCATATAATATGATAGGGAAATCTCCACATATATATTATTTTACTATTTTTTTTCAACTTAATCAATAGTTTTTTACAACAAATTTTGAAATCCGCAAATAATTATAGCCAATATTATTTTATTCTTTTTGACTTTTTTTGTGCAATTTCACTTTTACGGCGTGTAAATAGCTTTTCCTGTTTCAGATAAGTCCATTGTTCCCCGCGCGTTTTCAGCCAGTGAATTACTCACCACTGTTTCACGGAAAAGCCGTAATTTGCGTTCAAGATTTAACGATGTGCCGCATTTAACGGTGATACGGTCATCATAATTCATTGTTATATCAGCCAAATCATACACGTTTATCTCGACAACCTTATCCAGTATTCCCGTCGCATCCAGTGTGGAAAGCGCCGTTATGACAGCCTCCGCCTTTTCTTTATCATCGGCTTTGATGTCTTTTCCCACTTCACAGCTCTTTACTTCAAAGCCGGTAACAGCCGGAACCGGTCCCATTGTTTCGCCGGTATCGGCAAGTACATGGAGATTTGGGTCAACCAGAATACTTTTTCCTTCTGTTCTGATAAGCCCTCCGGGGGTATATTCCGTAACAGTCACCTTGAGAGAAGGCGGAAAGATTGATTTTTCAACCTTGACAGTTTCAATATACGGAATCGTTTTAAGCATCTTGCTAATCTTGCCGCCGCCTGTTCGAAGCAGATTTTCTCCGATAAGCGGTTTTAAAATTTCCGTAAATTGTTCTTCCGTAACAATCCTGTTGCCTTCCACGCTCACGGAACGTATATTAAAAACAGGCGTCAGGAACAAAATCACAAATACTAATATTAAAGCGAGGATAAGTACCGCGAGAGTACGCCGTCTTTGCATTTTTAAACGATGCGCCCTTTGCTTTTTCTGATATCTGACTTTTTTTTCAAGCTCGGAATTGCCTTTTAAGCGTCTTTCGCCCCTTGATTTTGCAGACGGCAATATACCATTCTTATCAAGCCTGTTCCAATCATATTCAGTTGTAGTTTTAGTAACCTTACGTCCGCCGTTACGAACAAGGTGTATGTTACTCCTTTTCTTGTCCATACTATCACCCTGAATTTTTATTCTCTTCTTATTTTAGCGCCGCAAGCATGCAGGTATTTTTCTATATTTTCATAGCCTCTGTCAATATATTCCGTGCCGCTGACAGTAGTTGTGCCATTCGCGGCAAGCGCCGCCACTATAAGCGCGGCTCCTCCGCGAAGCTCCCTCGCGACAACGCTTGCCCCCTGCAACTCCCTGACTCCTCTGACAATTGCGCTTCTGCCCTCAACCTTTATATCCGCGCCCATTCTTGTAAGCTCGTCAACATGTTGAAATCTGTTCTCAAATATATTTTCAATAAATACGCTTGTGCCCTTTGCCAGCGCGGCAAGCGACATAAACGGTGACTGAATATCGGTCGGAAATCCGGGATATGGCATTGTTCTTATTGTATGTACACTTCTAAGCTGTTTCGGCGCGCTCTGAATTATAGTATTTTTTTCGCACCTGAACCTTACACCCATTTCTTCAAGAACATGCAGCATTGCCCCCATGTCATACGGATTGACATCTGTAAGACAAATTTCTCCTCCTGTTGCCGCAGCCGCCGCAAGATATGTCGCAGCCACAATTCTATCCGGCATTATTGTATAATCCGCGCCGTGAAGGGAGCCGACGCCATGTATCGTTATAACACTGCTGCCCGTTCCGTATACTTGCGCGCCCATACTATTAAGAAATCCGCCCAAATCAACAATTTCCGGCTCTCTTGCCGCATTTGAAATAGTTGTTGTGCCGTCTGCCTTGACAGCGGCAAGCATGATATTTTCCGTCGCGCCAACGCTCGGAAAATCAAGATGTATCCCCGCGCCCCTTATTTTATCTGTACTGCATTTAATATAACCGTGTTCTTCATTGATATCCACACCAAGCTGTCTGAGCGCTTTAAGATGCAGGTCAATCGGACGCAGTCCTATCGGACAGCCGCCAGGCATACTGACCACTGCCCTTTTGCATCTTGAAATAATTGCGCCCAAAAATATTATTGACGACCTCATTTCACGCATCAAATCTTCACATATTCTGCAATCACACATTCCATGTGTATTCACCGTAATAATATCGCCCTCACGGATAACGCCGCATCCGAGTCTTTCAAGCACAAGGGCAGTTTTATCCACATCACGAAGAGCGGGGCAGTTTTTTATGACACTTATTCCGTCAGCCATGACAGTTGCCGCAAGTATGGGAAGAACCGCGTTCTTTGCCCCCTGCACCCGTATTTCGCCGCTTATCTTTTCGCCGCCGTCTATAATAATTTTGCCCACATTTAACACCTCGCATTATAAAATATTTTCATATGTTATAATACGAAATATAAAAAAATCTGTTACAGCTATATTAGTATACCACAAGAATTCATTTTTTTTAAGACTTGACTTGTAAATATAATATACCTTTAATCTCAATGTAACAATGCGGAATTTGTAATATTTGCTGTTTTTCGCCGTATACGGAAAACAGGCTATGCTTATTTTGCCGCATAGCCTGTTTGTCTGCAGTCTGTGGAGTTTGATGCCTTATCAAGCTCCTTTTGTAATATTTACGCTCTGAAGCTTATCGGATGCATAAATCACTTTACCGTCCGTTTTTACCTGATTTTCTTACATTCAAGATAAAATCTCTTGTCCGCCGCCTCGCCCATTGAGAAGGTCTTTCTCGGAAGTGAGCCGTCCTTTATAACTGTTGCGAACAAGTCGTTTTTCTCCATCGAATCAACCATAAATCCGATTGTATTCTCTGCCTTTGCAAGATTTCGCACGACATCATTTCCGTGTATATAGTCAATCTTGCCGCCGTTATCGGCAAGGTACTTGTCCAGAAATTTCTGCAATGTTCCGACAGGAAGATTTGAGTCTGTTTCTGTTATATAAATACTTCCCTCGTTTCCCCGGTATGTGTAGTCAATTCTCTGACCGCCGTTATCAGTATATGAGGCATTGTAATGATTAACAAGCGCGTCAAGAAGTTTTTTCGGGTCTGTATCGAATATCACGCGCTGTATAGGCTCAAATTCAAGTGTTTCATCATGTATGTTCATCAATTCAACCAACGCGAAACGTGCCGGATGACGCGCGATTTCGTCCTCCGTGAGGTTTTTCTTTATCTCCTCCCAGCAGGTTTTTGCCGTTGCAAGCGAATGGTTGCCGTCACCTGCCGCAAACATAAGCACTCCCTTATCCTTTACGCCGTATTTAGCCTCAAACGCGTCCCTGCAGCCAAGTTTTTCTATTGCGGCAAGTATTTCATTCTTTGCCGCCTCATCCACGTTATATCCTACAATATGTCCGGCATTTTTCATAAGGTCAAAATCGTAGACCTTCTCAAAGCGGTCGGTTTTGCCCTCAAGCGGCTCCACAACCGCCTTTTCCCTATCGTCAATCAGAATAAGGATATGCGGCGCTTCAAGCGGCGCATTTTTTCTTATTCGCTGTCTTGGCGGTATACGCTCAATAATTGTACCCTCCGTTGCGCGTACCTTTGACTGTGAGCCTTTTGAAAAATCATATTCCTCAAGGTCAAGTCTGCCGACTATTCCGTGACGCGTTTTGCCGTTCGGCTGTGTGCGTTTTACGTATATAAACGTATCCTTATATTCTTTGAAAATACCGCTGTTAAGATATTCCTCCATTGCGGCATTTATCTTCTTTATACGTTCACCGCTGCCGCCGTCTTCAAGATAAACCTCCGGAAAAATAATGTTAAGCGTTGACGGACTATCGCCCACTATTCTTTTCACATCTTCCCAGTATTCCGGCTCTGATGTGTACTGGTCGCACGCAACCACACTCCATTTTGTAAAATCAACGTTCTGTGGAATAAGTATGTCCGCGCTGTTAAAAATTGCCATTATTTTTCCTCCTTTATAACTAAAAGTAAGATGTCCCCGTCTCTATAGGCGGCGGGTTCCGCTTACTTTTTTCAGCGGGAGTTACAATCTCCCGC
>CAZWLT010000037.1:0-13207 GCA_964634915.1 uncultured Clostridium sp.
AATTAAAGGATTTTACTTGATTTTTATGGCAATTTGTGGTATAATTATTTAGTTGAATATATTAAATATTTTGTCTGAAATTTTTAACTTCAGACCTTAAAATTTAGGAGGAAATTATGGCAAAAAAAACCGAGGAGTTAAAGCTGGATATGGATGCGATACGCAATCAGCACATAATCGATGTAGACCTCAACAAAGAAATGAAGAAGGCTTATATAGATTATGCCATGAGCGTTATTGTAAGCCGTGCCCTTCCTGATGTACGCGACGGTATGAAACCTGTTCACCGTCGTATACTATATGATATGTACGAGTCAAATCTTTTATACGAGAATGACTTTAAAAAGTCAGCGGCTACTGTCGGCGACGTGCTTGGTAAATATCATCCGCACGGCGACGCGTCTGTATATGACGCTATGGTGCGTATGGCTCAGGATTTCTCATTGAGATATCCCCTTGTTCAGGGTAAGGGTAACTTCGGCAGTGTCGATGGCGACCCGCCTGCCGCTTACCGATATACAGAAGCTAAAATGTCAAAAATTTCGGCTCTTATGCTTACCGATATAGAAAAGGAAACTGTTGATTTCGTCCCCAACTATGACGACAAAATTCCGGAGCCGGACGTGCTTCCGTCGCGTTTTCCCAATCTGCTTGTAAACGGCAGCGCGGGTATCGCGGTTGGTATGGCAACCAACATTCCGCCGCACAACCTTACGGAGGTTATCGACGGAATTACAGCCGTTATTGACGACCCAATGATAACAATTGAAGAACTTATGAATCACATACAAGGTCCTGACTTCCCTACCGGCGGTATTATCATGGGTAAAAGCGGCATACGTAATGCCTATACAACGGGACGCGGACGAATTATTCTGAGGGCTAAGGCTGAAATTGAGGAACACAACGGACGAAACAGAATTATCGTTTCCGAAATCCCATATCAGGTCAATAAGGCAAAGCTTGAAAAGCATATAAACGAGCTTGTTCGCGACGGTAAGATTGACGGCATTGCGTCTACGCGCGATGAGTCAACCGAGGTTATAAGACTGGTTATTGATTTGAAACGCGACGCAAATCCGAATGTTGTTCTTAACAACCTTTACAAGTACACGCAGATGCAGGATACATTCGGTGTTATTTTGCTTGCGCTTGTTGACAAGCAGCCAAAAATTCTTAATCTTCGTGAAATGATTGATTATTACATCGCGCATCAGGAAGATGTTATAACAAGACGCACAACATTCGAGCTTAACAAAGCCCTTGACAGAGCTCATATCCTTGAAGGATACAAGATTGTTATAGACAATGTTGAGGAGGTTATAAGAATAATCCGTTCCTCAAAAGGAATTCCGGAGTCAAAGGCGGCATTATGCGAGCACTTCAAACTTTCTGACGTGCAGGCGGACGCAATTGTTAAAATGCAGCTTGGACGTCTGTCGGGTATGGAACGCGAGAAGATTGAAGATGAATATCAGGAAATTACCGCAAAAATCACTCATTTTAGAGAAATTCTTGCAAATGAGAGTATGGTGCTTGATATTATCAAGAATGACCTTATCGAAATAAAGAACAAATACGGCGATGAAAGAAGAACAGATATATCTCTTGTCACAACGGAAATCGATATTGACGATCTTATCGACGAAGAAGATATCGTTGTCACGCTTACGCACAGCGGTTATATAAAGCGTCTTCCTGTTGACACATACAAATCGCAGAGACGAGGCGGCAGAGGTATCACAGGTCTTACAACAAAGGATGAAGACTTTGTTGAACATCTGTTCACAACAACCACGCATCACACACTGCTGTTCTTCACAACACGCGGTGTGGTATACAAGCTCAAGGGATATCAGATTCCCGAGGCAAGCAGACAGGCAAAGGGTATGGCAATTGTCAATCTGCTGCCGTTTGAAAGCGGCGAAAAAGTAAGCGCCATGATTCCTGTCAGAGAATTCGAGGACGGCGATTATCTGACCTTTATTACACGCAATGGTATAGTCAAGAAAACAAACATCATGGATTACTCAAGAATACGCAACGGCGGACTTCGCGCAATAGAGCTTGATGAAGGTGATGAGCTTATAAAAGTGGCGCTTACAGACAACTCACAGGATATCATGCTTGCAACACATGACGGTTATGCAATACGTTTTAACGAAAAAGACGTTCGCTCAACCGGCCGTACAACACGCGGCGTTATTGGAATCAGACTTCATGACGGTGACTATGTCGTTGGCGCTGCTATCGCAAAAGAAGATTCCAAACTTCTTACTATAACGGAAAACGGTTACGGTAAAAAGACGCCTCTTGAAGAATACCGTGTCCAGACAAGGGGCGGTATGGGTATCTTCACATACAGAATTACTGAAAAAACAGGCAAGCTTGCCGGTATGGATACCGTTACAGATGATGATGATATTATTCTCATCACATCTGAAGGTATAATCATAAGAATGCACGCAGACGAAATTTCTTCATACAGCCGGCAGACACAGGGCGTGCGCGTCATGCGTCTTGACGAAGGCGTCAAGGTTGTAGGCGGCGCGCGTACGGAACGCGAAGAAGAATCAGACGGCGACGGCGAAAATACAGACGAAAACGCCGAAGCTGACAAAACAGAAGGAGTGAATGAATAATTATGAAAAAGACAATCAGCATTTTGGCTGTAATTTTATCAATTATGATGCTCATAACATCATGCGGCGGCAGGGATAGTAAAACCGCGTCTACTCCGGCTCCGTCAACTCCGAATCCTGAGCTGGTGAAAAACAAAGTATCAGCCACAATCGAATTCGAGGACTATGACGATATTACTGTCGAGTTATATCCTGACCTTGCTCCGGAAACAGTTGAAAATTTTGTTTCTCTCGCGGAGGACGGTTTCTATGACGGAACAATTTTCCACAGAGTTATAGAGGATTTTATGATTCAGGGCGGCGGATATGACCAAAATCTGAAAGAAAAAAAAGCTGATGAAATTAAAGGCGAGTTTGCCGCAAACGGTTTTGAAAATACACTTTCGCACACTCGCGGCGTAATCTCAATGGCAAGAGCACAGGATATGGACAGTGCTTCAAGCCAGTTCTTCATCGTTCAGAAGGACGCGACATATCTTGACGGTCAGTATGCCGCTTTCGGTAAGGTTACCGAAGGTATAGAGGTTGTAGACGAAATTGCATCTGTAAGAACAGGAACGGTTGCCGCGTCCGGAATGGAAGATGTGCCTGTCAATGCGATTGTTATAAAATCAATCACAATCGATTCCGGAGATTCATCGTCAAAGAAGTCTGCAAAAAAATCTTCATCCGATGATGATGATAAAGACAGCGACAATGATGACGACGAGGACGCAAAAACAACAGCGAAGCCAAAGACAACTACTAAGCCTAAAACCACGCCAAAGACAGGCTCTTCGTCTTCCGATAACTCAAACAGTCTTGACGAAGACGATATAGCAAAAATATTCGAACAGGAAAACGGCTCAGTCTGATTGATTGGATAAATTGGGCAAATAAAACTCCGTAAGCACATCGCTTACGGAGTTATTTTTACGCGAATATCGGCGCTAATGTAAAATATGCTATAACAAGTATTCCTATTATAATTCTGTAATATCCAAAAGCTTTAAAATCATGGTTTCTGACATAGCTCATAAGGAATTTTATCGCCAGCAGCGAAACCGCGTACGCGACTATCATTCCTGTAATAAGCGCCGCCCATTCACCGCCTGCCATCATAAGTCCGTTCTTCGCAATTTTCAGCAGACTCACGCCAAACATAACAGGAATTGCAAGGAAGAACGAAAATTCCGCCGCGACAGGACGCGAACAGCCTATAAGCATTGCTCCGAGAATTGTCGCGCCGCTTCTTGATGTTCCGGGAATTATCGAAAGAACCTGAAACAAGCCGATAAGAAATGCCGTTTTATATGTCATTTGATTCATATTATCGACAGTTGGCTTTTTACGCAGTTTCTCAACGAGAATGAACGCTATACCGTATACAATCAGCATTGCCGACACTACATACCAGTTTTCAATTTTCTCCATATAATCATCGAGAATAAGTCCGATTACCGCCGCCGGTACACATGCCGCGACCACCTTAAACCACATATGCCACGTGTTTGTTTTTTCCTCATGACTTTTTGACGGCGCAAACGGATTCAGCCTATGGAAATACAGCGTCACAACCGCAAGGATTGCGCCAAGCTGTATCACATACAGATATAAGTCTGCGAATTCTGCGTTGGCAAGCATCCCAAGCGAGTCTGATTTATCCAGAATGTCCTTTAGCAGTATCATATGTCCTGTCGAACTAATCGGCAGCCACTCTGTAATGCCTTCAACAATACCAAATATAATTGATTTTATTATTTCAAAGAACAAAACTATATTCACTCCTTATTTCAGCTTTGTTTTTGCATAGCTGATAATCATATTTGCCGCGCCGTCTATTCCGAATGTTTCGGCGTTTACACACAAATCATAATTAGACATAGCTCCCCAGTCTTTACTTGTGTAATACTCATAATATGTACGACGCTGCTTATCAGTCTTTATAACCTTGTCACGCGCCTTTGATTGAGAAAGCTCCAGCGCGTCCATAACTCTTTTTGCGCGGTAATCAATACTGCCGTAAATAAAGATATTCAGCAGGTCAACATTTTCATCTTCAAGCACGTAATCTGCGCATCGTCCTACTATCACGCATGAACCCGCTTTCGCAATATCCTTGATTACTTCCGATTGCGCAATAAACAATTTATCATTAATAGGCATTTCATAGTAAATTGGCGCGTTTATGCCTCTTAACGAATAGTTTCCGCTTGCAAGCGAATACAGGAAGCTGTTTGTCGCGTGTTCATCAACCTCTTTCAGCGCCTCCTTACTGATATTGCTTTTTTGTGCCGCCATTTCGACAAGCTCCTTGTCGTAAAACGGAATATTAAAGTATTCCGCTATTTTTTGACCGACATCACGGCCTCCGCTGCCGAATTGTCTTCCGATTGTAATTACTAATGACATAATTTTTTCTCCTTTCCGCTTATTCCTCGTCTAATGTATTTTTATAATGCTCCCAGTTATCGTTTACTTTAACCACATAATTCCGTGTTTCGACAAATGGGATGTATTTAAGCGTCACACCGTCATCGCTGTACTCTTTATTCTCAAGCCAGCTATTGACATTACCCATACCGCCGTTATATGCCGCCAAAGCCGTATCGATATTCCCGTAAACATTTATCAGATGCCTTAAATAATGGCATCCGAATTTGATATTTGTTTCAGGGTCCATATAGTCATAGTCCTCGGTTATTTTAAGGTCGTCGGCATTCCATTGGGCTGTTTCCTCGGTAAGCTGCATAAGCCCGCCCGCGAATCCCGAATGAGCATCGGGAACAAAATTGCTTTCCACCTTTACAACCGCCATGACAAGATACGGGTCAATATCGTTTTCGTTCGCGTATTTCACTATATAATCTGCGTATGCGACAGGATACTTCACCCTCTGACTTGTTTCATATCCTCCGAAAATACCCAGTATGAAAACCGTTATCGCAAGCGCTGCCAAAAAGCATTTAAATAGTTTACTCAAATCTTATACCTCGTTTATTTTATTATACAGCTTTATTACCTGTTTTTTCAGTTCTTCCTCCGCGCTGTTATTATACAAAATGTATTTTGAATGTTTTCGGTAAAAATCGTCATCCGGCTGCGCGGACAGCCGCCGCGACACCTGTTCATCGGTTATTTTGTCACGCTTCTTTATGCGCTCTCTCCTCGCTTCTTTATCCGCGATAACAGATATAATAAATTCACAGAGAGGCTCGATATTGCTGCCGATTATAACCGCGCCGTCTATTCCGACAAGCTCCGATTTTGATTTGTGTATTCTGCGGACTACTTCCTTTTTTATGTATTTATGTGTTATACTGTTCAGAACCGCCGTTTTATCCTCTGAAGAAAACGCGATTGCCGCCATTTTGCCGCGATTAAGCGTTCCGTCTTCATTTATTACTTCACTGCCAAATGCCCCTGACAGCTCATCAAGGCATTTACTTCCCTTTTCGGTTATTTCATGCGCGATAACATCAGTATCGATTATTTCAACACCCATATCCGAAAGCATTGACGATACAGATGTTTTTCCGCTTCCGCTGCCGCCTGTTATACCAAAAACCCTCATGATGTCACCTCAGATATTTTCAATCTGCCAGTCGATTTTTTCCTTGCCCATCTCCTCAAGCATTCTGTTTGCCGTTTTGAAATGTCCGCATCCAAAAAATCCGCGATTTGCCGAAAGCGGACTCGGATGCGGCGCGGTAAGTATTTTATGACGCGCATTCGTTATAACCTTAATCTTTTCTTTCGCATTATTACCCCACAGCATAAATATTACAGGGTCTTCTCTGTCATTAAGACACTCAACAACTCTGTCGGTAAATATCTCCCAGCCTTTATTGCTGTGCGAATTGGCAAGTCCGTCGCGTACGGTAAGCGAAGAATTTAAAAGCATTACTCCCTGCCTTGCCCATTTTTCAAGATAACCGTTATTCGGAATATAAAGTCCGAGTTCATTCTGTAATTCCTTATACATATTAAGAAGCGACGGCGGGATTTTTACACCTTTCTGTACGGAAAACGCCAGCCCGTGTGCCTGTCCTTCTTCGTGATACGGGTCCTGCCCCAGAATTACAACCTTTGTATCTTTGTAGGAAGTCCATTTGAGCGCATTGAATATATCATACATATCCGGATGAATATTATGAGTTATGTATTCCTTTTTCAGAAAAGCGCGCAGCTTCTTATAATACTCTTTTTCAAACTCGCCGCCGATAATTTCATCCCAGTCATTTCCGATATTAACCAATATACTCACCTCACAGGCTTCTGATTATATATATTATATCAAAAAATTAAGCAAATTGCAATTAAATTATGCTAAATTATATGCCTCATTTTGTTAAAATATATCAATAACTATTTATTTTCGCAAAAAAAGAGCTATCACCCATTTGTAATAGCTCTTTAAACTCAGATTAATGAACGATTGCAAGCTCTGTATCCTTATCAAAGATATGAAGCTTATTTGTTTCAAGCGCAATCTTGATTGTGTCGCCAAGACGGGCAGTTGAACGCTGATTAACTCTTGCTGTGAACTGCTCACCCGCAACCTGAAGATACAAGTATGTTTCCGCGCCCATCATTTCTGTTACTTCAACGTATGCTGTGCAGACAGCATCCGGCTTGCTTGCGATAAAGCCTTCATCATCATGGATATCTTCCGGTCTGATACCAAGAACAACCTCTTTGCCTAAGTAGTTTTCAAGCTCTGCCGAAACCTTGCCTTCGGGAATCTTAATCTTGTTATCGCCGAATGAAGCATATACGCCATCAGCTTCCTTTGAAAGTAAAGCATTAACAAAGTTCATCTGCGGCGAACCGATAAATCCGGCAACAAAAACATTAACCGGCTTTGTATAAAGATTAGCCGGAGTATCAACCTGCTGTACAATACCGTCCTTCATAACGACGATTCTTGTACCCATTGTCATAGCTTCCGTCTGGTCATGCGTAACATAGATAAACGTTGTCTGGAGCTTATTATGAAGCTTTTTAATCTCCGTTCTCATCGCAACTCTCAGCTTAGCGTCGAGGTTTGAAAGAGGCTCATCCATAAGGAATACCTTAGGATCACGAACAATCGCGCGTCCCATAGCAACACGCTGTCTCTGACCGCCCGAAAGAGCCTTTGGCTTTCTGTCAAGAAGATGCTCAATGTCAAGAATTCTTGCTGCTTCTGTAACACGTTTCTTGATTTCATCCTTTGGAGTCTTTCTTAGTTTAAGACCAAATGCCATGTTCTCAAATACTGTCATATGAGGATAAAGAGCATAGTTCTGGAATACCATCGCGATATCTCTGTCTTTTGGAGCAACATCATTCATAAGTCGTCCGCCTATGTAAAGCTCGCCTTCTGAAATCTCTTCAAGACCGGCAACCATTCTCAGCGTTGTTGACTTACCGCAGCCTGAAGGTCCTACAAGGATAATGAACTCCTTATCTTCGATATCAAGTGTGAAATCGCTGACAGCTGTTACACCACCCGCATATCTTTTGTAAATGTGTTTCATCTGCAAATCTGCCATATTATTAATCCCCTCTCGTCCGTTTTTTAACAGATTATATTTTCTGTTTCAAGCGCCTTTTATAACCGGCGCTTTTTTTGATTAAATATATGATATCACATTTAATCTGAAATTGTTAGTCGTATAATTCACAAAAATAATTTTATTCTTTAGTAAATTTCACTAAACATATTGAATAACAAGTATTTTAAATAAATCATTCCTTGCTGTTAGCCTCTGCTATCACCTTTTCCGCAACATTCGCCGGCGCCTGCTCATATCTCGCGAACTCATATTCAAACAGTCCTCTGCCCTGACTCATTGAACGCAAATCAGTCGCGTATTTGAACATTTCGGACATCGGAACTTCAGCCTCAACCATGTTAAGACCTTCCTTGTCGCTTTCGCCCATGCCCATTATCTGTCCGCGCCGTTTATTGATATCGCCGATTACATCACCCATTATATTTTCCGGAACGTAAACCTTGAGATATCCGATAGGCTCAAGAAGAACGGGGTTTGCCTGTTTAAGCCCTTCCTTATACGCAATTGCCGCCGCCGTCTTGAACGCCATTTCAGACGAGTCAACAGGGTGATACGAGCCGTCAAGCAGCGTGGCTTTAAGGTTTACAACAGGATAACCCGCAAGCACACCCTTCCGGCAGCTGTCGCGAAGTCCTTTTTCCACAGCCGGAAAATAGTTCTTCGGCACCGCTCCGCCGAACACCTTTTCTTCAAATAGCATTTCTTCGGATATGCCCGGCTCAAATTCAATCTTTACATGACCGTACTGACCATGTCCTCCGGACTGCTTCTTATGTTTGCCTTCGACAGTGGCCTTTCCCTTTATTGTTTCGCGATACGGAACAATCGGAGCTTCAAGAACAACATTAATGCCGTACTTATTGCTAAGCTTGCTGACAATAACGTCTATATGCTGTTCGCCCTGTCCGTTAATGAGAGTTTGTTTTGTTTCGGTATTGTTTGTAAGAGAGAATGTCGGATCCTCCTCCATAAGCTTTGTAAGACCGCTTATAATCTTTTCCTCATCGCCCTTTGCCTGCGGTTTTATCGCCATCGATAAAACAGGCGCCGGAAACTCAATACCTGTAAGAATAATATTCTTGCCTTTTTCACAAAGTGTATCGCCGGTTTTTGTGACCTCAAGTTTTGCCGTTCCTCCTATATCGCCGGCTTTAATCGATTTCGCGTCAAGCTGCGTCTTTCCGCAGAGATTGAACACCTTGCTTATCTTTTCATTGGCATCCTTATTAGGATTATACAATACGCTGTCGCCCTTAACTTCACCTGAATAAACGCGGAACAATGACATCTTGCCGACATAAGGGTCGGCAATTGTCTTGAAAACAACCGCCGCTGTTGTTTCCGCCTCTGACTGTACAAGCTCAATCGGTTCGCCTGTGTCGGCAGCTCTGGCAATTTCCTCGATTTCAGACGGCGCCGGAAGATATTTGCCCATGCCGTCCATAAGAGAACGGACACCGATATTTTTCTGACCGCTGCCGCAGTATACAGGATATATGCTGCCGTCCTTTACACCCTTTCTTATAGCCTGTTTTATTTCATCAAAAGTAAATTCCTCGCCATTGAAGTATTTAACCATAAGCGCTTCGTCTGTTTCCGCAACCGCCTCCATAATCATATCGCGAAGCGGCGCGACGACCTCCGCCATACCTTCCGGCACAGGGATATCAATTCTGTCCTGTCCCTCATAACGCCTTGCTGTCATATCGACAACATCCACAAATCCCTTGAATTCGCCGTCCTCCTGAATCGGATATACGAACGGTGTTACAGACTTTCCGAATACCGCTTTCATTTCCTCAAGCGTCTTTGTATAATCCGCTCTGTCATCATCGATTTTATTTACAAAGAACATTGTCGGTATACCCTTTTGCTTCGCGTATTTGAAAACATTTTCCGTTCCGACGCTGACGCCGCTCCTGCCGCTGAGAACTATCAGCGCGGAATCCGCCGCGCGAATTCCTTCTTTAACTCCTCCGACAAAATCAAAAAATCCCGGTGTGTCTATCATATTATACTTCATATTTTTCCACTCGACTGCCGCTATTGCCGTGGAAATACTAAATTGTCTTTTTATTTCTTCACTGTCAAAGTCAGTAACGGTGTTTCCGTCCGCAACCTTACCCATTCTGTCTTTTGCGCCCGCATTAAAGAGCATCGCTTCCGTAAGAGTTGTTTTACCGCACTTTCCATGACCCATAACCGCAATATTTCTTATTGCGTCCATTGCGTATGATTTCATTACTAAAAACCTCCTCATTTTTTCCGTACATATTCGCCTTACGGCTTAAACATACTTAATATATACCACTCTTTTACAGTCTTATAACAAAAAAAGGACTGTCAGATTGTAGAAATCTGACAGTCCTTTTTGTACACTTTCACTATTTAAATCGGAGCAACGCTCCATCAAGCCCGCTTGAAATGGAGCTTGCAAGCGATCGCAATCTGCGCAGGGAGCGTTAGCTCCTCCGCGCTTAGGTTATAAATTAGCCTTTATATAAGCTACAACATCCCTGATTGCGTCTTCCGTTGTCTTTTCAACAGCCTTTTCGGCACGGCGTTCCTTGTATTCAACAATGCCTTCGCCGCACTTCTTGCCCGCAACAATTCTTACAGGTATGCCGATAAGGTCCGCATCCTTGAACTTGACGCCGGCGCGTTCGTTTCTGTCGTCTAAAAGAACATCTATTCCCCGCGCTTTAAGCTCGTTGTAAATCTTTTCAGCCATCCGCACCTGCTCGTCAATTTTGCTGTTTACAGGAATAACCATCGCCTGATACGGCGCTATTGAAACAGGCCATATGATACCGTTTTCATCATTGTTCTGCTCAATCGCGGCAGCAAGACAACGCGTAACGCCTATGCCGTAGCAGCCCATCGGAACGGTAACGCTTTTGCCTTCCTCGTTCTGATACGTCAGCCCGAGAGCGTCGGAATACTTCGTTCCGAGCTTGAAGATGTGCCCTACCTCAATACCCTGAGCCGTTTTTATAGGCTTGCCGCATTTCGGGCAGACGTCGCCTTCCTCAATTACGCGTATATCCGCGACAACGGCGGGAGTAAAGTCCTTGTTTATATTAACGTTTTTATAGTGCGTATCTGTTTCGTTTGCGCCGACAATAAAGTTCTTCATTGTTTCAACTTCCTTGTCAGCGTAAACAGGAATTTCAAGTCCGACAGGACCGGCAAAGCCGACCTCTGCGTTTGTAAGCTGTCTTACCGCGAACGGTTCTGCCAGCTCAAGGTCATCTATGCAGCCAACAAGATTCTTCAGCTTAACCTCGTTAATTTCTCTGTCGCCTCTTACCATTGCGGCGATATACTTATCATCCGCCTTATATATTATTGTTTTCGCAAAGTTATAAGGCTCAACACCGAGGAAATTCACTAATTCTTCAATAGTATGCGCGTTTGGCGTATAAATTTTATCTATATCAAAATCACCCTCAACCGACGGTTTTGCGTCAACAACACATTCAGCCTTTTCATAGTTTGCGGCATATCCGCATTCATCACAGTACGCGATGCCGTCCTCGCCGACAGGCGACTTTACCATGAATTCCTGACTGCCGCTGCCGCCCATCGCGCCGCTGTCCGCGTCAACTACTGTAAAGTCAAGACCAAGACGTTTAAATATTCTGCAATACGCGTCATACATATTTTTATACGACTCGTCAAGTCCCTTTTCGTCAAGGTCAAAGCTGTACGCGTCCTTCATAACAAACTCGCGGCTGCGCATTATACCAAAACGCGGACGTCCCTCGTCACGGTACTTATGCTGAATCTGATAAAGCGTCATAGGATATTCCTTGTATGACTTTACATTATCTATTACTGTCTGCGTGAAAAGCTCCTCATGCGTGGGGCCAAGACAGAAATCTCTGTCGTATCTGTCCTTCATTTTGAACATACTCGGACCAAATACTTCCCATCTGCCGGATGCCTGATACGCCTCCGCCGGAAGAAGCGCCGGCATGAGAAGCTCCTGCGCTCCGGCATTATCCATTTCCTCGCGGATTATATTCTCAACCTTCCGCAATGTTCTGATACCAAGCGGAAGATATGAATATATGCCGGCAGCCAGCTTTCTTATCATACCTGCCCTAAGCATTAATTTATGGCTTGTAATTTCAGCTTCCGCCGGAACCTCTCTCAAAGTCGGCATAAGCAATTTTGACATTTTCATAATGTATATTCCTTTCTATTAATACTTATCACCCTTAATAAGTGTACCGATACCTGTCTTGGTAAATATTTCAAGAAGCAGACAATGCGGTATGCGTCCGTCAATGATATGTACGCCGGCAACACCGTTATCAATAGCCTCAAGACAACCAAGCACCTTTGGTATCATGCCGCCGCTGATTGTGCCGTTGCTTATCATTTCATGTATTTCGTTCTTATGAACTTCATATATTACCTTACCGTCATTATCCTTTACGCCCTCAACGTCTGTCAGCAAAATCAGCTTTTCCGCCGCGACTGACGCGGCGACAGCCGCCGCGACAGTGTCCGCGTTTATATTATAGCTGTTACCCTCATCATCTGTACCGATTGGCGCGATTACAGGTATGTACTGGTCTGACGCAAGCAAGTCAATCAAGCAATGCTTGATATGCACAATATCGCCCACATAACCGATATCAACCTTTTTGCCGTCAACCTCGGTATACTGCTTCTTACACTCAATAAAGCTTCCGTCAATACCGCTCACACCAACAGCCCGTCCGCCCTTTGTGTTTAACAGCGCGACAATTTCCTTATTGGTCTTACCGATAAGCACCTGCTGCGCTGTCCGCATTGTTATATCATCTGTAACGCGCAGACCGTTTATGAAATTACTCTTGACGCCGCGTTCGTCAAGCGCCTTGGAAATATCGGGTCCGCCGCCGTGTACAACTATCGGGTTTAAGCCTATAAACTTCAACAGCGTTATATCCTCCATAACACTGTTTTTTAAATCATCATTTATCATGGCGTTTCCGCCGTATTTTATCACGACTGTTTTGCCTGAGAATTTCT
>CAZWLT010000038.1:0-12466 GCA_964634915.1 uncultured Clostridium sp.
GGGCGGATAATATCCGCCCCTACTTATTCAGCTTCTTCCAACTGTCCTTCAGCGCGACCGTCCTGTTAAATACCGGTTTTTCCGGTGTTGAATCAGGGTCAACGCAAAAATAACCAAGTCTCAGGAACTGGAATTTATCGCCGACACTAAGATTTGTCATTGTATTTTCAATCTTTGCGTTTTCAAGAACCACCATAGATTCCTTATTAAGATTATCAGTGAAGTCGTTTACGCCTGTTTCGTCTGACGGATTTTCAACAGTGAACAATCTGTCATACAAACGCACTTCGGCATCAAGCGCGTGCGCTGCCGATACAAAGTGGATTGTTCCCTTTACCTTACGTCCGTCCGGCGCGTCGCCGCCGCGTGTTTCGGGGTCATATGTGCAGTGTACCGCGGCAATATTTCCGTCCTCGTCCTTATCACAGCCTGTGCAGGTTACGTAATACGCGCCCTTCAAGCGCACCTCGCGTCCCGGAGAAAGTCTGAAATACTTCTTGGGAGCCTCCTCCATGAAGTCCTCCTCCTCAATATAAAGCTCGCGCGAAAACTCAACGCTTCTTTTGCCAAGCTTCGGATTTTCCGGATTAACCTCAACCTCAATCTGCTCAACCTGTCCCTGAGGATAGTTATCAATTATCAGCTTTATCGGTCTTATAACAGCCATCACTCTCGGCGCTCTCTTGTTAAGGTCTTCTCTTATACAAGCCTCCAGAAGCGCAAAATCTATTACGCTGTTCGCTTTCGCAATACCGATTCTGTCACAGAAATCACGAATTGCCTCGGGGGTGTATCCGCGGCGGCGCATACCGCATAGCGTTGACATCCTCGGGTCATCCCAGCCTGACACGATACCGTCACGCACAAGTTTTAAACAGCGTCTTTTACTTGTAAGCGTATAATTCAGATTCATTCTTGCAAACTCAATCTGTCTTGACGGCGCCTCATATCCAACCTCACGCAAAACCCAGTCATAAAGCGGTCTGTGGTCCTCAAACTCAAGCGAGCAAAGCGAATGTGTCACTCCCTCAACCGTATCTGAAATCGGATGCGCAAAGTCATACATAGGATATACAATCCACTTGTCGCCTGTTCTGTGATGATGCGCACGGAGTATTCTGTAGATAATCGGGTCGCGCATATTAAGATTAGGCGACGCCATATCTATCTTTGCGCGAAGTACCTTGGCGCCGTCCTCAAATTCACCGTTTGTCATTCTCTCAAACAAATCAAGATTTTCTTCCGCGCTTCTTTCTCTCCACGGACTGTTTTTACCCGGAGTCGTCAGTGTGCCTCTGTATTCTCTTATTTCATCAGGCGAAAGGTCGTCTACATACGCCTTGCCTTTCTTTATAAGCGTTATAGCCGCCTTATATATATCATCAAAATAATCTGACGCATAAAGCACCTTGTCCCACTGAAATCCAAGCCACTTTATATCTTCCATAATCGCGTCAACGTACTCTGTATCCTCTTTTGTAGGATTTGTATCATCAAAGCGAAGATTACACTTTCCGTTATACCTTTCAGCCATACCGAAGTCTATGCTTACAGCCTTTGCATGACCTATATGCAGATAACCGTTAGGCTCCGGCGGAAAACGCGTCTGAACGTGATTATATACACCATCCTCTATGTCTTTTTCTATTGCTTCCTGTATAAAATTTCTGCTTATTATTTCTTCCATATATCCTGTCCCCTCAGTTTCTTAGCTTGTCTATCGCTTCATCAAATCTCTTCATTACTTCATCACTGCCAAGCACCTGCATAATCTCATACAGGTCAGGAGTATTTTGTCTGCCTGTTACGGCAACGCGGATAACGCCGGCAACATCTCCGACATGTCCCTTGAAATCGTCCGGATTTTTCTTGTATTCCTTCGGTGATTTTGCATAGCCAAGCGCTGCTGCCATATCGCGCACTGTCGGGAACCATTCCTCTGCCGGCTCGTTTTCGCTGTATTTATCCTTATAAAGTGTCAGAATTTCAATCATGTCATCATTGGAAAGATTGTCCGCGAAATTACGCTCTCTGTCCCACAGCTCCGAATAGAAATATGACACATAATTTTCCACATCCGACCATGCCTTGATATCCTTACGCGGCTTTGCGTTTCCGCGTTCAATCGCGAAGATTGATTTCGCGTATTCCTCATCGTCAACAAGCAGTTTATAAAGCTCCTCATTGTTGTCCTTTGCCCAGTCGGTTACCATTTCGTAAACTTCCTCGGCGCTTAATTTGCTTATATAATTCTTGCTTACGTCAGCAAGCTTTACAATGTCAAACAATGCACCCGCCTTACTCATCTTATTAAGCGTAAAATTGAACTTTTCAATGTCCTCATCCTTGTTCGCGAGACGCCAGTCCTCATAGTTTGAGTTCGCCAGAGTCATAAGGTACTCCCATATAGCGCCCTTAGGATAACCTGTTTCGCTGTAATAGCTTACAGCCGCTTCAGGGTCCTTTCTCTTTGAGAGTTTTCTCTTTCCGCCGTTTTCCTCCTTCATAATAGGTGAAATATGCGCGTACTTAGGCGGCTTTAAACCGCACAGGTAAAACAGCTGCAAATGAATCGGCACTGATGAAATCCATTCATCACCGCGTATAACGTGTGTTGTACGCATAAGGTGGTCGTCAACAACATGCGCGAAGTGATATGTAGGAGTTCCGTCCTTTTTCAGAAGTACGACATCAAGAATATTTTCGGGCATTTCAATATCACCCTTTATAACGTCCCTGAACTTAATACGTTTCTCACTGCTGCCGGGTGACTTTAGTCTTACAACGTATTCTTCACCGTTCTTAATTTTCTCCTCAGCCTCTTTAACCGATATATCGCGATACTTCGCAAATTCGCCGTAAATACCGGGAAGCATTTTTTCCGTCTCCTGCTTTTCACGGATTTTTGCAAGCTCCTCCTCTGTCATAAAGCAGGGATATGCAAGTCCCTCCTCAACAAGCTTCTTTACATATGCCTGATAGATATCCTTTCTCTTGCTCTGCATATACGGGCCATACGCTCCCTTTTCCTCTGTTTCCGAAAGCATGCCCTCATCAATTTCAATGCCAAAATCCTCAAGCCCCTTCACGATAAGGCTCACACCGTTTTCAACCTCCCGTTTCTTGTCCGTGTCCTCAATTCTAAGATAGAACACTCCGCCGGTTGTCTTTGCGGCTGTCTTTTCAACAAATGCCGCAAATAATCCGCCGAAATGCAAAAAGCCTGTCGGACTTGGCGCGAAACGCGTTACGATCGCACCCTCATCAAGATTTCTCTTTGGGTACATCTCCTCGTAATCGTCGGGTGTCTTTGTTATACCGCCAAACAAAAGCTCTGCCATCTGTTTATTACTGTCCATTGTTTTTCTATTATCCTTTCATTTTAACCTAATATACCTATTCTATTATATTATACCTAAAATTGCCCTCAATATCAATGCTTTTTGGCAATTTTTTTCTTTTATTCGAAAAAAATATGACAAACACATTCGCGTTTGTCATATCCACTATGTATTTTAATATCCGAGTTCCTCAGGCACAAGCACAATTGTTATACGTTTCGGAAAATAATGACAGCCGTCAACTATACTTGTGACATTACATACTCTTGCGTCACAGCGGCAATCACTGCACTTGATGTTATCATCCGCCGCGCATGGTACTTTATGAGTAATTCTTCTCGCGTTCATCGGCGCTATTGACTTTGCCCTCTTTATACCCTCTTCAACGTTATCAACAATCTTATTGACTCCCGCGACAATTATGACCTTTTTGGGTCCGAATACAATCTGGCTTGTACGATTACCTGTACAGTCTATATTTACAAGCTGACCCTCCATTGTGACCGCATTTGTACTTGATACAAACACATCGGCATGATAGCCCTCTCTGTACTTTTCAAGCATTGCTTCAAAATTCGGAGTGTTGTATCTGTCGATAAACTTATACTTATCGCTTCTGATTTCGTCAAGAATACCGGTTTCATTAAGAGTGACACTGCCGCCGACAGCTATTGTTGAACCCTCGGGTATCATGTCCATAACAATCTTTCTTGCGTCATCCCTGTCCTTTGCCATAACAGCGGCGAACTGTCTTTCTTCAAGCACCTTTATAAGGTCCGCAATCTTTCTTTCGTTTGCCCATTTTTGTACTGCGTCCATTGTAAAACCTCCCAAAACTTTATTATCTTATATTGTACAGCATATCGCATAAAAAGTCCATTGACATTGTTAACGAACACAGCTCTTTTATTTTATGGATATTTACGAAAGCGCGATATCGCGCACAACCTCGCCTGCCGCGGCAAGTCCCGCCGCGGCAGGCACAAACGCGGTCGAGCCCGGCAGTGTTCTCCGTCCATCATTTGGCGTTTCTCCTGTGCTGCCGGTTGGTTTTATCGGTATCTCCTTTGAGTATACAACCTTCAGTTTCTTTATCCCTCTTCGTTTCAGTTCGCGCCGCATTACACGCGCGAGCGGACACACAGACGTTTTATAAATGTCCTCCACCTCGAACAATGACGGGTCAAGTTTATTGCCGGCGCCCATACTGCTTATCACAGGCACACCTGCCCTGTCAGCTCTCACAATAAGCTCTGTTTTTGCCGTTACAGTGTCGATTGCGTCGACTATATACGTATATCCGGACAAGTCGTATTCATCAGCGTTTTCCGGCATATAGAAACATTTATACGCGTTTATTTTAATATCGGGATTTATTGAAAGGGCGCGTTCTTTCATAACATCAACCTTGTATCTGCCGACAGTATCATGCAAGGCGATAATCTGCCGGTTTATATTTGTGATACTGACAGTGTCATTGTCGAATATATCAATCGCTCCGACACCGCTTCTTACAAGCGCCTCCGCCGCATATCCGCCGACACCGCCGATGCCGAATACCGCGACGCGCGCGTTTTTCAGTTTCTCCATTCCGCTCTCTCCAAGAAGAAGCTGTGTTCTCGAATACCACTGCGGCATATTTATCACCTTTCCTCGCAAGCTCAAAATATTTTTACCCATTCATTATATTACCTCGCGTAATTTATGTCAATACATGAATTTTTTCACAGACATATTGACAGCCGGTAAAAATAATTATATAATTTATTTATCAAAAAATTTACAGGAGGACTTAAAATGTATATTGCAGACAGCAAAAGATACGATAATATGAAATACAACCGCTGCGGAAACAGCGGACTCAAGCTTTCGGCATTTTCACTCGGCTTATGGCACAACTTCGGCAGCGGTGACAATTATGATAACATGGTTGATATGCTGACAACAGCCTTTAATCTCGGTATCACGCATTTTGATCTCGCGAATAACTACGGCCCGTATCCGGGCAGCGCGGAAGAAAACTTCGGTAAGATTATGAAAAATGAACTTGCGCCGTACCGTGATGAGCTTATCATCTCAACAAAGGCAGGTTACGGTATGTGGGACGGTCCTTACGGTGACCACGGCTCAAGAAAGTATCTTATTGCAAGCCTTGACCAAAGTCTTAAACGTATGGGGCTTGACTATGTTGATATATTCTATCATCATCGTCCCGATCCGGAAACTCCTATGGAAGAAACAGCGGCTGCTCTTGACCATATTGTGAGAAGCGGCAAGGCTCTTTATGTCGGCGTATCAAATTACAGCGCCGAGCAGACAAAGAAAATGGCTGAAATTATGAAATCACTCGGAACCCCGCTTCTTATTCATCAGCCAAAATACAATATGTTTGAAAGATGGATTGAGGACGGCTTACAGGACGTGCTTCAGGAAGAGGGTATGGGTTCAATTTCATTCTGTCCGCTTGCGCAGGGCATGCTGACAAACAAGTACATAAACGGTATTCCGTCTGATTCAAGAGCTGCAAAAAGCTCGCCGTTCCTCACAAAGGACAGAATTACGGAAGAAACGATTGCAAAAATCGTACAGCTTAATGAGCTTGCTGAAAACAGAGGACAGTCACTCGCGCAAATGGCTTGCGCATGGAATCTTCGCGGCGGCAAGCTGACAAGCGTACTGCTTGGCGCGTCAAGAGCGTCGCAGATTGTTGAAAATGTCGCGTCGCTTAATAATCTTGACTTTACAGCCGACGAACTCGGCAAAATAGATGAAATATTGAAATAATCAAATAATCAAATAAGCCGAAGGCGGCACAGGACATTTCCCGTGCCGCCTTTATTTTTTAAATACACCAGTCCCAGAATTCATCCTGTACTAATTCGCTTGCGTTTCCTCTTGAAATTTGCAGCTCAGGATTTTTGACGCTTACCTTCATACCCTCTGAAATTGAGCTTACAATAAACGTGTTACCGCCGATTGTCACTCCGTTTCCGATAACGGTATCACCGCCGAGAATGGTTGTTCCCGAATAAATTGTTACATTATCGCCAATTGTCGGATGACGTTTTACTCCCTTTAATTCCTGTCCCTTTCTCGTTGAAAGAGCGCCAAGCGTAACACCCTGATAAATCTTTACATTATCACCTATTTCAGTTGTTTCGCCTATAACGATACCTGTACCGTGGTCGATAAAGAAATACTTGCCTATCTTTGCGCCGGGGTGAATATCAATGCCCGTCAGGCTGTGAGCGTACTCCGTCATAATTCTCGGTATCATCGGCACTTTTAAAAGCCACAATTCATGCGCGATACGATATACGGTTATTGCAAAAAGTCCGGGATATGAGAAAATAATCTCATCCGTGCTATATGCCGCGGGGTCGCCGTTATACGCGGCTTTTACATCCGTATATAAATAATCGCGTATCTTGCACAGCTTACCCAAAAATTCGTATACGATTTCTTCGGCTTTCTGATTTATGGATGATTTCGCGCAATCGCTGCAAACTTCAAGATTACCGAGCGCCTTTGCAACCTGTTTCTTCAGATTGTATTGTATAAACTCCAGTCTTTCACCCACAAGGAATTTTATGTACTCGCTTCTTGCCCTGTTATTATCGAAAAATCCCGGAAAAAGAACCTTTCGTATTTCTTCGACAACCTCTATAAGCGTATCTTTGCTGAGCATATTTTCAGCGTCGATTTTGTCTGTAAGCTCAAGCTTCTTATAGCTTTTAAGAATATCATCAACAAGCTCTTCTGTTCTATGTTCCAATAATATCACTCCTTTTATCAATCGGATATACTGCTGCCCGAATTATCCGATGACGATTTATTTCTGTCGCTGCCGTTACCGCTCCATATCTTAACATCCTTAGATTCCGAGTCTTTGGACGATGAGCCGCCGCCTATAAGACTTCCGTCGTTTGACGAGTCTGACGATGAGCCGCTCCCTTTGCTTTGGCGCGTTGACGAGCCGCTGTGAAGCCAGCAATAATTGCTGCCCGGTTTTAATTTATTCGAGCAGCCCGGCTCCGCGCACGTCGGCGACGGGCCGTTCCTTCCAACCTGAGCCAAACCCACCAGCGTAACAACCACCAATATTGTAACAATTAATCCGGCAAGCATTGTCATACACCCGCTATTCTTGGGATTGACAAAGGTATCCTGCTCATTCTCATTATTATGTCCGAAAACATTATATTCAAGATCGCTTATTTTCTTTTTTGACGGCATATATTTCACCCCCGGCATATTTACATTATATTCGTTCCGTTTGTTATATTATAATAAACATTAAATAAAAGGTCAATAGTTAATTTTCAAATATAAGCCGCGCATATCCCATTCCTTTTTGTATTCTTAGTTTGTAAAAAGAGCAGCCGCGCGGCTGCTCTATGGCGATTACTTGTCTGATTCTGCTTTTTTATTTACTTCTTCTGTCACCTTATCTATTGCGCTGTCGTCTGTCTTTGTTTCAATATTGTATTCGTCTCTCCACGCGTAAACCTGATTTTCAAAACGGCTGTTTTCCATTTTTGACGAAAGCTCCTCTGCTTTGTCCGCGTATGCCTCTTCAAAATACTCGGGCGTTTCATCAAGCGCAAGGCGCTGTATTACATGATAGCCGTATGATGACTTTACAAGAGTGAATTCTCCCGGTTCAATCGAATCAACACCGTCCTGAAATTCCTGTACCATTTCATTGTCCGTGAATACATATCCGTCCGGATTTGACTTGCTTCCCGGGTCTTCTGAATTTTCAGCTACAAGAGTATCAAAGTTTTCCCCGTTCTTTGCCTTTTCCAAAAGCTCCTCCGCCTTCGCTTTTGCTTCCGCCTGCTTATCCTCCGGCAAATCCTCATTAGTCGTCATATCCTTTGTTGAGATAAGAATATGCTTTGCGCGTCTGTAATTATCCTTAAAATACTGTCTTTTCTCCTCATCGGTGAATTCCGGCGTATCCATCTTATTCTGAAGCTCTTCCGCGTAGTATGTTACAGAAATGATTGTGTCTATATCCGCGTCTGTCAGATTATTTTCTTTAAGGAAATCATCATAACCGCCATTATAGCTGTCCACAACCTTGTTCTTATAATCTGCAATTTCCTGATTCTTTGCGTCGTCAAATTCAATTCCCATCGCCTTTGCAACCGCGACTATAAGAAAATTGTCCTTGCACTGCTCTATTGCCGCTTCCTTTGCAAGCTCGTTATCATCTGTCTGTTTTTTATATGAATTCAGATAAAACTCATATACTCCGGCTGTAACGTTAATATCACCGACAGTCATAACTGTTTTTGAGGCGTCAACCTTGCCGCAGCCGCCTAATAGTAATGTACATGACAGCAATGCTGCCGCTATCTTTGTGTATTTCATAATAATCTCCATTCCGCCGCCTTGCCGCGGCACAAAACATAGTGCGGAAAAGAAGCAAGCAGATTGCCCGTCTGCAATGAACGGCGCTGTACAAATATACTCGCCCCCGAACAAAAACAGGTGAGATGCGCCGCTTATTTTTCGCGCTAATTCTCCTTATATTTTTTCAAATTATAGTATACTCTATTTTTCGCAATTTTGCAATTCTTTTATTGAAATTAATAAATTATTTACAATCTCCAATATCCTTTTATGCTCGCCGCGCATTGCAAAGCTTATAACGGGTCTTTCGCCTGACAGCAGCTTAATACGCTTGGGATATGCCCTGTCAAGTCCCATAACAAGATTTGCGTCAACATAATCTTCATAAAATTTTAACAGCAACGCATCGGCTGTCTGCGAAATTTCATATATGCCGGCTTCCTTCGCCGGCGCTTTCATTGCCGCGACATCGATTATATTCTGCACCGCCTTTGGTATGTCACCGAATCGGTCAATAAGCTCATCTTCAATTTCAAACTTATCGTCCTTAGTTTCCACCGCCGCAATCTTCTTATACACCTCAATACGCTGATTATGATTTCCGATATAGCTTTCAGGCAGATACGCGTCAATACTGATATCTATTGTTACGTCCGCTTTTTCCTCAACCTTTATCCCCTGTGCTTCGTCAACGCTTTCCTTGAGCAGTTTACAGTACATATCATAGCCGACAGCGTCCATATGTCCATGCTGTTCAGGTCCTAAAATATTACCGGCGCCGCGTATTTCAAGGTCACGCATGGCAATCTTAAATCCTGAGCCGAACTCCGTAAATTCCTTTACCGCGCGCAGTCTTTTTGATGCCGCGTCCGATAGTATTTTATCACGGTGATACGTCAGATACGCGTATGCCGCGCGATTTGAGCGTCCTACGCGTCCGCGCAGCTGATAAAGCTGGGCAAGACCCATTTTATCAGCATTTTCTATAATAATTGTATTTGCGTTCGGTATATCGAGACCTGTTTCGATAATGGTTGTGCAGACAAGCACATCTGTATTGCCGTTCACCATATCATACATGATATCCTCAAGTTCGTCCTCTTTCATTTTGCCATGTCCAACGGCAACGGTTATATCCGGAAACTGTGCTTTTATCCATTCCGCCTTACGGTATATGCCCTGTATACGGTTATACAGATAAAACACCTGACCTCCGCGCGACAGTTCATTTCTTATCGCGTCCGCGATTACGGCAGGGTTATCCTCCAGCACATACGTCTGCACAGGGTATCTGTTCTCCGGCGGTTCCGTTAAGACACTCATATCCCTTACGCCTGTCATTGCCATATGGAGTGTTCTCGGAATAGGCGTTGCCGTCATGGTCAGCACGTCTATATTCTGTTTCAGTTCCTTTAATCTTTCCTTATGCGCGACGCCGAAACGTTGTTCCTCGTCGATTATGAGAAGTCCGAGGTCTTTAAATTCCAAGTCATTTGACAGTATTCTGTGCGTTCCGATTATTATATCTATTTCACCTGTTTTAAGCTGTTTCAGTATTCTTTTCTGTTCCGCTGCCGTGCGGAAACGCGACAGCATTTCAACCTTTATAGGAAAATTTTCCATACGTTTTAAAAACGTTTCATACTGCTGCATCGCAAGAATCGTTGTCGGACACAGATACGCCGCCTGTTTTGAATCACCCGCCGCCTTGAATGCGGCGCGCAGCGCTACCTCCGTTTTCCCGTAGCCTACATCACCGCAAAGAAGTCTGTCCATCGGCTTTGTGCTTTCCATATCAATCTTGACTTCCTCGATTGAACGCAGCTGATCCTCTGTTTCCTGATACTGAAATGTATCCTCAAACTCCCTTTGCCACGGCGTATCGGAACTAAACGAAAATCCCTTTGCCTTTTCACGTTCGGCATACAGCGCGACAAGTTTTTTCGCAAGCTCCGCCGTTGACTGCTTTACTCTCTGCTTTGTCTTGCTCCAATCACTGCCGCCAAGTCTGTTCAGCTTTAATTTCTTATCGGTATTACCGACATACTTATACAGCAAATTCAACTGGTCAATCGGAATATACAGCGAATCGGTACCGTAATACCGGATTTTCAGATAATCCTTTGTGACACCGTTTACCGTCATTTTTTGTGTCCCCATGTATTGTCCGATGCCATGCGTCTGATGCACCACATAGTCGCCCACGCTTATATCCGTATAATTTTTTATTCTGTTTGCATTCTCAACCTTACGTTTTGAACGGCTGTTTTTTGTTTCAAAGATTTCTCTTTCCGAAACAAGCACAAAATTCATTTCCGGATACTCAAAGCCTTTATTCAGCTCGCCGCGTATTATAACCGTTTCGCCTTTATTGAATTTTATATTGTCATCCTTTGAATCGCCGGATATATATCTTGCGCGTATACCCTTATCAACAAGCACTCCGGCAAGGTTCTCGCCTCTGCCGCGTGATGCGCAAAGGATTACAACAGTATAATTTTTACTCTGCCAGTTTCTTAAATCCTCATACAGATATTCAATTTTACCGTGAAATGACACAGTTGTTTTTGTGGTAAAGTTTTCAAGGCGCTTATATTTAAAATCCCTGCCCGAATGTGACAGAACATCAAGAGATATCAGCTTTTTTGCCGACAGCTCATGTATCTTATCCGCGTAAGCGCAGTAGAATTTATCCTTGTACGCGCCCAGAATTTTCTTTGTTTTAAGCTCTGCTATCTGCTCATTCTTCTCCCATTCAAAGGACTTGCCCCTTTCGCTTATGCGTTTAGGGTCGATTATGAACATAAGGTCATTATCTGAAAAATAATCAGTAAGTGACGGTATTCTTTCATATATAAGCGACACATATTTATCAACAGACGGAAAATAACGCGTTTCCTTAAAGCTCTCAATATCAGCTTTTGTTGTTTCAATAAACATGCTCTCATCCGTCTTTTTACGTTTTACGCCGCGTATTCTTTTTTCAAGCTCATAAATTATCGCGTCGCGCTTTTCATCTGTTATAACCGCCTCGTTCACAGGCGCTATAACAGCCTTTTCCGTCTTGTCGAGCGAACGCTGCGTATATGTGTCAAATTCGCGTATTGAATCCGTTTCGTTATCAAAAAACTCTATTCTGTACGGATTGTCACAACCCGGCGGGAAAATATCGAGAATTCCGCCCCTTATGGCAAACTGTCCCGTGCCCTCAACGCTGTCCTCGCGCGAATAACCCATTGTGACAAGGCTTTCCGTGAGCTTTTCAATGTCAAATATATTACCCGTCTCAAATGTGATACAAAGGCTTTGAAATTCGTCCTTATCGGCTGTATACTGCAAAATGGCGTCAAGACTTGTCACAACAATATACTTTCCGCCGCTTACAAGCTTTTGCAGTACGGAAATTCTTGCATGCTCATTCTGATGTCCGGAGGTTTCTATGTTATAGAATATATATTCCTTCGTCGGAAAATACAGTACATTTTCGCTGTACAGCTCCATATCGGAATACATCTTTCTTGCCTCCATGTCACTGTAGCATATGACAAGGGCAGACGAATTATTTTCCTTTCCGAGCGCATATATAAGCTGTCCCTGCGCCGACTCGACAACTCCCGCGACCGATATCGGCGTGTTATTCAGATTTTGTACTATACCCTTATACGGCGGGTAATCCTTTAAAATATCCGAAAAATTCATTGTCTGCTTCCTTTATTTAGAATTGCATTTGTTCATCGCGGACTGAACACCGTTTTTTATAATCT
>CAZWLT010000039.1:0-12372 GCA_964634915.1 uncultured Clostridium sp.
TAAAATAGGGAAATCCGATTTTTTCAAAAAAAACAGGACGCGTAAGCATCCTGTTTTGTAAAATTAAAAACTTATCTCTGAACACGACCTGAGCCGTCGCCGCCTGCGAGTGTTTCAACTTCTTCTCTTGTAACAAGGTTAAAGTCGCCGGGGATTGTGTGCTTCAGAGCGGAAGCCGCGACAGCGTATTCAATAGCCGCCTTCATACGGTCAACCGGCGCCATTTCGGCATTGTCCAAAAGACCGCAGATAAGACCGCCCGCGAATGAGTCGCCGCCGCCGACACGGTCAACGATTGGGTTGATTTCGTATCTTCTTGAACGATAGAATTCTCTTGAAGCGCCATCCATAATACAAGCCGACCAGCCGTTGTGTGAAGCAGAGAATGATTCTCTCAGTGATGAAATAACGTACTTAAAGCCGAATTTGTCGCACATCTGATTGAAGATGTCCTGATAGCCTGCCATTTCAAGCTCGCCGCTTGTAACGTCTGTTTCGCCAGGCTTGAAACCAAGAACCTTTTCAGCATCTTCTTCGTTACCGATACATACGTCAACATACTGCATAAGGTTAGTCATAACCTTCTGAGCCTTTTCGCTTGTCCAGAGCTTCTTCCTGAAATTAAGGTCACATGAAACTGTTACGCCATGAGCCTTTGCAGCCTTGCAAGCCGCCTCTGTAACTTCAGCCGCAAGGTCTGAAACAGCAGGCGTAATACCTGTGAAGTGAAACCAGTCAGCGCCGTCGAAGATTTCATCGAAGTCGAAGTCATCAGCCGTAGCGGTAGCGATTGACGAGTTGGCTCTGTCGTATGTAACGTTTGAAGGCCGCATTGAAGCGCCTGTTTCAAGAAAATAGATACCGAGTCTGTCGCCGCCCTTAGCGATGTGCTTTGTTTCAACGCCGTATTTTCTCAGCGCGGCGATTGCGCACTGACCGATTGGATTTGCGGGAACCTTTGTAACAAATTCCGCATCGTGACCATAGTTCGCAAGTGAAACCGCAACGTTAGCCTCGCCGCCGCCGTAGTTGATGTCAAACTGTGTAGCCTGAATGTACTTCTGGTTTCCGGGGGTTGATAATCTAAGCATTATCTCACCCATAGTAATAACTTTTGCCATTATTATATATCTCCTTTTTAATTAGTATCGGATTGGTTTGATTATTTCTTCAATTCTGCTCTTGCAGCCTTGATGTTTGCGATAAATTCCTTGGCTGTTTCTGTAATCGCGTTGTAGTTGCCTGTCTTAGCGCCCTTTGTAAGAGATGAACCCGCGCCTACCGCGACAACGCCGGCCTTTATCCAGTCAGCGACGTTGTCCTTGTCAACGCCGCCCGTAGGCATCATCTGAGCCTGAGGAAGAGGACCCTTGATATCCTTTATAATCTTCGGACCATATAAATCAGCAGGGAATATCTTAATTATATCAGCGCCGGCTTCCATAGCCGTGATAACCTCTGTGATTGTGGCGCAACCGGGCATATAAGGAACTCTGTAACGGTTACAAAGTTTAGCCGTTTCAGGATTAAAAGCAGGGCTGACGATGAAGTTTGCGCCTGCGAGGATAGCCATTCTTGCCGTTTCAGGGTCAAGAACAGTACCGGCGCCAAGCATCATTTCGCCGTTTGAATACTTCTCTGCCAAAGCCGCGATAACCTTGTCCGCGCCAGGAACTGTGAATGTAAGCTCAATACCTGTACATCCGCCCGCAAGGCACGCGTCAGAAATCTTGACAGCTTCTTCGGCGTTGTTTGCTCTTACCACCGCGACAAGACCGCAGTCGGTAAGCTTTTTTAAAACATCTTCTTTTAACATTGGATAATTCCTCCTTGTATTTTTAAATCTATGTAATTATTTTATCACAAATGTTATAATTTTGCAATATCTTATACAAAAAAATAAACCGTATTAACCAAAATAATGTTAATACGGTATAAAATTTATTCGTTCCAGAGCATTGTGTACATAACCTCGTTGTTTTCGCCGTGACGGATAGCGCCGTCGATGATGAATCCGAGCTTGGTGGAAAAGGCGAGAGCCTTGCGGTTTTTTGCGTATATGTCGGTGTGAAGCACGGAGTATTCGGATTGGAGAAAATGTATAAGCTCAGTGCCGATACCTTTATTCTGATAAACAGGGTCGACAAAAAGACCTCCGATTCTGTTATCGCTGTTTACAACGGTAAACCCGACAACTTTATCATCTGCCATATACACAAAGGTATCCTTTTCGTTGATATATTTGTTTTTAACAAAATCATAGTGTGTTTCCCAGAAATTCTCCTCAATAAAAGAATTTGAATGTGTCATCGCGCGAAGCCACAAATCCATCACGTCATACGTCTGTGATTTTTCCATTAACTTAATCATAATATCTTACCTTACAGTCATTTAATTATATATGAAGTATAACATATAACCGGTCGGATTTACAATATCATTTTTTCTTTGTAAAATAAACTTAATAATACGATTATATTGACTGATAAAACCGAATAAAACATATTTCAATAAAATCCACTTGTTAATATTGGAAAAGTGTAGTATAATAAATATATATAATCAGATAACGGGAGAAGATACTATGGATAATAATGTAAGACTGTACGTTGTGGTGCCATGCTATAATGAAGAGGCTGTTCTTTTTGAAACATCAAAAAGAATGCTTGAGCTTTTTGAAGCTATGAAATCCGACGGACTTATAAGCTGTGAAAGCAGGATAGTATTTGTGGATGACGGTTCAAAGGATAAAACATGGAGTATAATAGATACTCTCGCAAAGGAGCATACTGAGATTGCCGGCGTCAAACTTTCGAGGAACGCCGGACATCAGAATGCGCTTATGGGCGGACTTATGACCGTAAAGGATGACTGCGACTGCGCGATTTCGATTGACGCGGATTTGCAGGATGACATAAACGTGATACCTGAAATGGTAAAGAATTATATAAACGGATATGATGTGGTTTACGGTGTGAGAAACAAGCGTAATACGGATACATTTTTCAAGCGTACAACGGCTATCGGGTTTTATAAGCTGATGAATATGATGGGTGTTAAGATTGTTTTCAACCATGCTGATTACAGACTGATGAGCAGGCGCGCGCTTGAAGGCTTGGCAGAGTTCCCTGAGAGGAATCTGTTTCTTCGCGGAATGGTGCCGCTTGTGGGGTATAAGTCAACAAGCGTTTATTACGACAGAAATGAACGATTTGCCGGCGAATCCAAATATCCGCTTAAGAAAATGCTTTCGTTCGCGTTTGACGGAATAACATCATTCAGCATAAGTCCGATACGTATGATATCCGCTATCGGCGCTCTTGTATGCGTGATTTCGATAATCATGGCAATATATGCTCTTGTGCAGAAAATTCTCGGAAACACAGGCGCAGGCTGGGCATCGCTTATGGTGTCGCTGTGGTTTATCGGCGGTGTGCAGCTTTTGTCTGTCGGACTTATCGGAGAATATATAGGTAAGATATATAAGGAAGTAAAACGTCGTCCGCGTTATATTATTGAGGCATATATAAATGAAAAAGAGGAGAAATAATTATGTATGATATAGCCATAATAGGCGGCGGACCGGCGGGAATGTCCGCGGCAATATATGCCGCAAGAGGCGGTATGAAAACAATCGTTATTGAAAAACTTTCATGCGGCGGTCAGGCGCTTAGAACAAATGAAATAGATAATTATCCGGGCTTCGCGGATAATCCGACAGGCGAGGAGCTGGCAAAGTCGATTGAAAATCACGCGAAAAAATTTGATGTGACTTTCATAAATGAAAATGTAAAGACAATCGAAAACGCGCGGTACGGCGTGAAGGTGATTCATACGCGCAGAAATAAATATATGGCAAAGGCGATTATATTCGCGACAGGCGCCACACCGAAAACGCTTGGCGCGGAGGGTGAGGAAATGCTTACCGGCGCCGGCGTTTCGTATTGCGCGACATGTGACGGCGCGTTTTTCAAAGATAAGGATGTATGCGTAATCGGCGGCGGCAACACCGCAATTGAGGACGCGCTTTATCTTGCTTCTTTCTGCGGTAAGGTGTACGTGTTAAACAGAAGTAAAAAATTCCGCGCCGGCATGCCATTAATGGAAAATGCAAAGAAAAACGGCAAAATACAGATTGTGACCGATACTGTTGTTGAAAAGTTCAACGGCATAGCAACGCTTGAAAGCGTTATAACAAAGAATACCGTGACAGGCGAAAAGAATATTCTGAAGGTGAACGGCGCGATTGTGGCAATCGGAATAGTGCCTTCCTCAGAGCTTGCTAAGCAGTGCGGCGTTGAAACCTGCGAAAGGGGCTTTATAAAAACAGATATGTATCTTGCGACAAATATAAACGGTATTTTTGCCGCCGGCGATGTGCGCGTATCGCCTTTAAGACAGGTTATAACAGCGGCGGCAGACGGTGCGGTTGCGGCAGCTTCCGCCGTTAATTATGTGAATGAGTTAGGAATAAAGAGTATATGAAAACACTTATAAAAAACGGAAGAATCATCACAATGGCGGGTAATGTTATAGAAAATGGCTGCGTATTGTTTGATGAGAAAATATTGTATGTCGGGGAAGAAGAAAAGAGCGCGGACAATGTGATTGACGCGAAGGGTAATGTTGTTATGCCCGGACTTATTGACGCGCATTGTCATGCGGGTATGTTTGAGGATTCACTCGGCTTTGAGGGTGATGACGGAAATGAGGACAGCGACCCTGTTATGCCGCATCTCCGCGCGATTGACGGAATAAATCCGTTTGACCGCGCCTTTAAGGAGGCGTATATGGCGGGCGTCACAACTGTTGTGACAGGCCCGGGCAGCGCCAATCCTGTCGGCGGACAATTCGCGGCGGTTAAAACATATGGAATATGCGTTGATGATATGATTGTGAAAGCTCCTGCCGCTATGAAAATGGCATTGGGCGAAAATCCGAAATCCGTGTATAATGAAAAGGATGAAGCGCCTGTCACACGTATGGGTACAATGGCAATGATTCGCGAGCTGTTTATAAAATCGCGCGAGTATATGGAAAAACTTGACGCGTATAACGAAAACAGCGAGGAAAATGAAAAGCCGGAATTTGATATGAAGCTTGAGGCTATGATTCCTGTTTTGAAACGTGAAATTCCTGTTAAAATTCACGCGCACCGCGCAGACGACATATGCAGCGCCATAAGAATAGGCAGGGAATTTGACGTTGATGTAACACTTGAGCATTGCTCAGACGGCGACGCGGTTGCAGCGGTGCTTGAAAGAGAAAAATTACCTATAATGCTCGGACCGACTCTTTCAGACAGAAGTAAGCCGGAGCTTCGGAACCTGACGTTTGACACATACAAAAATCTTTCGGACAGGGGACTTGACGTGGCGATAATAACGGACCACCCTGAAATAACCGTTGAAAATCTTCCGCTTTGCGCGGCAATGGCGGTAAAGCATGGAATGGACGAAACAAAAGCGCTTGAGGCCGTCACGATAACAGCGGCGAAAAATTGCCGTATTGCGGACAGAGTGGGAAGTATAGAAGCGGGCAAGGACGCGGATATAGCTGTGTTTACGGACTTGCCGACACGATTTGACGCCGTATGCGCTATGACGTTTATTGACGGAAAGCAAGTAAAATAGTATTGACTAACAGAAAAAGATTTATCAGAATACAGATATTTTGGACTCCCAAACGCTGTCTGTAACAAAACCATACAAAAAAATAAAAACGTTGATTAAAAATGAACCATTTTTAATCAACGTTTTTTAGCTAAAAAATGATATATGGTTTAGCTTCAGAATAATTACTTGATTCTGTTTTCGTAATCCTCAACCATCTTTTTAACCATCTGACCGCCTACGCTGCCTGCCTGCTTTGATGTAAGGTCACCGTTGTAACCCTGCTTCAAAGTAACGCCAACTTCGTTAGCCGCTTCCATCTTGAACTGTTCCATAGCCGCCTTTGCTTCAGGAACCTGAATCTTGTTTCTGCTCATTTCTTTTTCCCTCCTTAAAACCAAAGTCCTAAATCTATTTAAATTTTGTGTCGAATTATATCGACTACACTTCTATTTTGCGCTTATATAAAAATAATATTCTAAAAAATAATAGTAATATTTAACTGGTCAAAATATTGAAAAAAATGTCGCATAGTGATATAATCATTTTTGGGAATAATGTATTAAGGGGAAGTATAATAATGTTAAAAAAACTTATGATACTGAAAATCAAATCGGCGTCGGAATATGTAATCGCGTTTTTTAAATGGGGTTTTATAGCGGTGGTTATAGGCACTGCCGGCGGTTTGGCGGGCACGCTGTTCCATACGAGCGTAAGCTATGGCAATTTGCTTTTTGCGAAATATGATAAACTGGTTTTGCTTTTGCCGATTGGCGGACTTGTTATTGTTGCCATGTACAAGAAATGCAAAATGCTTGAAAATAAGGGTACAGACAGTGTGATTATGTCCATAAGAAGCAAAGAGGGCGTACCGTTTGCGCTCGCGCCGCTTATTTTTATCAGCACGGTCATAACGCACCTGCTTGGAGGCAGCGCCGGCAGAGAAGGCGCGGCGCTGCAGCTTGGCGGAAGCATAGGCAGCAGCATAGGCAAGCTGTTTCGGATTGATAAAGACGATATGGACCTTGTTATAATGTGCGGTATGAGCGGCGTTTTTTCGGCGCTGTTCGGAACGCCTATAACGGCGGCGTTTTTTGCGCTTGGCGTAACGAGTGTCGGAATAATGTTTTATGCCGGTCTTGTACCGTGCCTTATTTCGTCATTGACGGCATATCTGATAACATCAATTTTTGGGATTGAGCCTACATATTTCCCGATGATATTTATACCTGAGGCATCTGTTATAACAATTTTGCAGACAATTCTTATAGCGGCATTATGCGCGGAACTCAGCATAATTTTCTGCGCGGTTATGCACTATACAACAAGATATATGAAAATATGGTTCAAAAATCCGTATCTGAGGATTTTTGTCGGCGGTCTCGCGATTGTGGCGCTTACATATTTGCTTGACACAAGGGATTATAACGGCGCCGGCATGGGTATTATTGAAAATGCCGTAACGGGAGGCTATGTAAAGAACTGGGCATGGGCTCTGAAGATAGTATTCACGGCAATAACAATATCCGCCGGATATAAGGGCGGCGAAATTGTGCCGACTTTCTTTATCGGCGCGACATTCGGCTGCTTTATAGCAAGACTTATAGGCATAACGCCGGGATTCGGCGCGGCGCTTGGCATGATTTCAATGTTCTGCGGTGTGCTTAATTGTCCGGTTGCGTCAATTATACTTAGTGTTGAGGTGTTCGGCTCAAAGGGTATTATTCTCTTTGCGATAGCCTCCGGCGTAAGCTATATGCTTTCGGGGTATTACGGACTTTACAGCAGTCAGAAGATTATGTACTCAAAATTAAAGGACGAGTACATCAACAGAAGCACAAAATAAGATTTTAAAGTTACCGGAAAGGGATAAAGAAAAATGATTATGGGTTATTCAATTTATGAAATTATATGCTTGTTTTTCGTTTACGGATTTCTCGGCTGGTGTATGGAGGTCGCGTACTGCGGTGTGGAAATGGGTAAATTCGTAAACAGAGGATTTCTGAACGGACCGATTTGTCCTATTTACGGTGTCGGCGCGGTGATAGTAATATTATGTCTGACACCTATAATGGATAATAACCTTGTCCTGTTTATAGGTTCGGCGGCGCTTACGTCGCTTTTAGAGCTTGTGACAGGCTTTGCGCTTGATAAAATATTCCATGCGAGGTGGTGGGATTATTCCGATAAGCCGTTTAATCTGGGCGGATACATATGTCTTAAATTTTCCATATACTGGGGATTGGTGTGTATAGCGCTTATGAAGGGTATACATCCTGCAATATTCTCGCTTGTAAAGGCTGTGCCGCATTTTTTGGGAATAATAATTCTTGTGTTCCTCGGCGTTGTATTCATTGCGGACGTTACCGTTACGGTTATTACTGTTAACAATCTGTTTAACCGTATAAAGCTCATGGATAGTATCGCGGAGAAAATCCGCGCCGTTTCAGACGAAATAGGCGAGCACATGTATGAGGGTACAAGCGCGGTTGTGAAGAAGGGCGAAGAAATATATAACAGTGAAGAGGTACAGGGTATACGCGCAAAATATAACGAGAATGTGGAAGAATTAAAGCAGAAGCATGAGGAAAGGGCAGCCGGACGCGAAAAGGAAATAGCGGAATTAAAGGAAAAGTATCTGAATATGGCAAAGGAAAAAAATATCTTCCAAAGACGTATCATAAATGCATTCCCGAATATCCGTTCTCACCGTCATTATGAACAGCTGAATAAGCTGAAAGCAAGGCTAAAAAAGAAGGATTAATAAAATATTATTGCGAAAATATCAATGTCGTTTGGAAAACATAAAAAAAGTGTCCTCAAGGACTTCAAATCCCGTAAGGACACTTTTTATGGTACGCCCGGAGGGATTCGAACCCACGACCTTTCGGTTCGTAGCCGAACACTCTATCCAGCTGAGCTACGAGCGCATATAGCCTATTTAAGCTACGCATAATATAATACCACTTGCATAAAGGGTTTGTCAAGAGTTTTTTTATAAAAACGTATAATAATTGAAAAGCCTGTCATTATGTGATAAAATCATTATGAGGTGAAGGGAATGAAAAATGTCCGGTACTATGACTATCCGATTGGAAGGCTTGCCATTGCGTGTGATGAATTGGGTATAACAGACGTGTCGCTTTGCAAAGTGAACGGAAACGAAAATAAAACGCCTCTTATAGAGGAATGCGCAAAACAGCTTGATGAATACTTTGCGCTAAAACGCACGCGTTTTGATTTGCCGCTTTCGCCTGAGGGTACGGACTTCCAGAAAAAGGTGTGGAGGGCGCTTCTCGCAATACCGTACGGCACGACTTGTTCGTATAAGGATATTGCGGTAAAGACGGGGAATATGAGGGCATCGCGCGCTGTCGGAATGGCGAATAAACGTAACAGGATTATTATAATTATACCGTGCCACAGAGTAATAGGCGCTGATGGCTCGCTTACGGGGTACGCAGGCGGTCTTGACGTGAAAAGGTATTTGCTTAATATGGAAAAAAATATTAAATCCTAAATATTTTTTTTGATAATATATTGTAATTTTTCAAAAAATCTGATAAAATATAATCGGAAATTAACAGGCTTATGAAAATTACATACAAACGGAGTGATAAAAATGGCAATAAGAATAGGTATTTTGGGTTATGGTAATCTTGGACGCGGTATCGAATGCGCGATAAAGCAGAATGATGACATGGAGCTTGCGGCAGTTTTTACGCGCCGTGATCCGTCAGCAGTTAAAATTCTTACAGAGGGCGTTAAAGTATATTCTGTAAATGAAGCGGAAAATCACAGTGACGATATTGACGTTATGATTCTTTGCGGCGGAAGCGCAACAGACCTTCCGAAGCAGACGCCTGAATATGTTAAGTATTTTAATATTATAGACAGTTTTGACACACATGCAAAAATCCCTCAGCACTTTAACGCGGTTGACGCCGCCGCAAAGGCGAACGGACATGTCGGCATTATATCGGTAGGCTGGGACCCGGGTATGTTCTCGCTTAACAGACTGTATGCGAACGCAATTCTTTCAGACGGCAATGACTATACATTCTGGGGCAGAGGCGTAAGTCAGGGTCATTCAGACGCTATCAGAAGAATTGACGGTGTAAAGGATGCAAGACAGTATACAGTACCTGTTGAAAAAGCGCTTGCGGCTGTAAGAAACGGCGAAAATCCTGAATTGACAACTCGTGAAAAGCACACAAGAGAATGTTATGTTGTGGCGGAAGATGGCGCGGATCTTGCAAGAATTGAAAATGAAATCAAGACAATGCCTAATTATTTCGCTGATTATGATACAACGGTAAACTTCATTTCAGAGGAAGAACTAAAAGCAAACCACAACGGTATACCTCACGGCGGAAGTGTTATCAGAACGGGTAAGACAGGCTGGAACGGCGAAAATACACACGTTATCGAATACAGCTTAAAGCTTGATTCAAATCCTGAATTTACATCATCCGTTCTTATCGCGTACGCGAGAGCCGCATACAGAATGAATAAAGAGGGTCAGACAGGGTGCAAGACGGTATTTGATGTTGCTCCGGCATATCTTTGCAAGCAGAGCGGCGAGGAACTCAGAGCGCGTTTACTATAAAGATGAGATTAGATTAGGCGAGAATAGATTTAATACGAAATGTATGCCTTTTTCTGATGCGGAAAAAGGCTTTTTCATATTAAAGCCTTATTAACAAAGAAAGGCGGGAGAGCGATGTTTAACTTAACAGCAGAGGAAGTAAAGGAACTGTCAAAGGAATATAATATGATTCCGCTGACGGTTGAATGTTACGCGGACATGGATACTCCGATAAGCGTGTTCAAACGTATGCAGACAGAAAAAAATTGTTTTTTGCTTGAAAGTATCGGACAGAATCATCTGACTGCAAGATATTCATTTATAGGCAGAAATCCGTTTGTGAATTTTAAAAGCCTTGGAGATGAAATAACAATTTCAGATTATACAGGCAAGTCTGAGACATTCAAAGGAAAGCCGATGAAGGAGCTTGAGGAACTTGTCACAAAGTACAAAGCGCCAAAACTTGAGAATATACCGTCATTCAACGGCGGCGCAGTGGGGTTTTTTGCGTATGATATAATCAGACAGTATGAATATTTGCCGGATATAAATCCGGATGAACTGAATATACCTGATATGCAGTTCATGCTTATGGACGAGATAATTGCCTTTGACCATATTCGTCAGAAGATTGTAATTATTGTAAATATTCATGCCGAGGGCGATATTGAAAATCAGTATAGAAAAGCAACGGGAAGATTGCTTGACATCAGACAGGAAATGAGCGATTTATCGGGACTGATGAAGAAGGAAAAGAGGGAATACCGCTCCGCTTCAAAGATGGAGTCCAATATGACAAAGGAAGAGTTCTGCGCCAATGTTGAAAAGGCAAAGGAATATATAAAGAACGGAGATATTTTTCAGGTGGTACTGTCACAACGATTTACTGTTGAAACAAATGTCAGTCCGTTTAACGTATACAGGGCATTAAGACTTATCAATCCGTCGCCGTATATGTACTATCTGAATTTCGGCGATTATCAGATTGCCGGCGCGTCGCCGGAAATGCTCGTGAGAGTTGAAAACGGAGTTGTTCAGACAGGACCAATCGCAGGGTCAAGACCGAGAGGAAAAACACTTGAAGAAGATATCGCGCTTGAAAAGGAGCTGCTTGAGGACGAAAAGGAAGTCGCCGAGCACACAATGCTTGTGGATTTGGGAAGAAATGATATAGGCAGAGTAAGCGAGTTCGGCTCGGTAAAAGTAACGCGGTTTAAGTACGTTGAGCGTTTTTCGCATATAATGCACATTATATCTGATGTTGAGGGCAAGCTGAGAAGCGATAAGACATGCTTTGACGCGCTCGGCTCTACGCTTCCGGCAGGCACGCTGTCGGGCGCGCCGAAAATCCGCGCCATGGAGATTATCGACGAACTTGAAAAAACAAAACGTTCCGCCTATGGCGGAGCAATCGGCTATATCAGCTTTAACGGTAATTTTGACAGCTGTATCACCATACGTACAGGCGTATTTAAGGACGGTAAGGCTTACGTGCAGGCAGGCGGAGGAATTGTTTATGACTCGGTTCCGGAAAATGAGTATCAGGAATCTGTGAATAAGGCGTCAGCAGTGCTTAGGGCAATAGAGGAAGCGGGGGATATAGTATGATTATAATGATTGATAATTATGATTCGTTCACATATAACCTTTATCAGTATATCGGTACGATAAATCCCGATATAGAGGTTTACAGAAATGATAAGATAAGCGTGGACGAAGCGCTTGCAAAAAAGCCAGATCATATTATAATATCACCCGGACCGGGATTCCCGAAGGATGCCGGTATATGTGTTGATTTGATTAAAAGGGCAGGGGATATACCGATTCTTGGCGTATGCCTCGGACATCAGGCGATAGGCGAGGCTTTTGGCGCTGTAATCGTCCATGCGCCGCGCATCATGCACGGCAAGAGTGATGATGTTGAGATTGATGACAATTGCGATATATTCAAGGGTATGGGTAAAACAGCGCGGATAGGCAGATACCATTCGCTTGTGATAGATGAGAAAACTATACCGCAGTGCCTTAAAGTGACAGCGAAAAGCGACGACGGCTGCATTATGGCTGTCGAGCATACGGAACGTCCTGTTTATGGCATACAGTTCCATCCGGAGTCGGTGCTTACTCCGAATGGGATGAAAATGATTAGAAATTTTCTTGATGTAAAATAAA
>CAZWLT010000040.1:0-12348 GCA_964634915.1 uncultured Clostridium sp.
CGTATGAAAGAAGAAGATGACGAAGAAGATGATTAATACAAAAAAGGGACTGCCTTTGCGCAGTCTCTTAGTATTTATTCTATATTATCAACCATTTTAATCATGTCATTACAAAGAGATTTAATTTTCATTCTATACCGGTCAAGCTCATTCTTGACGGCGAGCATTTCCTGATGACGTTTTGTATGTTCATCATCAATCTGACGCGCGAGATATGACGCGTCAAGCTTTGCCTTACTGATTATCGCGCCGGCTTCCGTTTCCGCGTTCTTTCTCGCGTCCTCCGCCGCCTGACGCGCCATGTCAATCGATTTCTGCATCGTGGTTTCCATCTGCTTATATCTTTCAACAGTTTCCGTAAGCATTCCGATTTTATCTTTAAGCGTACGGTTTTCCTTGAACAGCAGTTCATAATCCTGAATTACCACATCGAGAAAATCGTCCACCTCGTCACAACTATATCCCTTTATCCTTTTCTCAAAATCCTTATTCTGAATATCAATAGGTCTAAGCATAATTTTTTCTCCTTACAAGAATTTTTCCACAGTTATATGAAGTCTGCCTTTTCCGGTATTATTACCCGTATCCTTTAAAATAAATCGTCCGTAATTACGGACAGAAAGCAAATCTCCCGTTTCAATCTGTTTTGAGCGGTCGGTCGTTTCACGATGATTGACTTTTATATAGCCTTCCCTTACCAGCTTTTCCGCCGTTGAACGTGAAATATCGAGCGCCGCCGCGACAACCGCGTCAAGCCTCAGCGACGCGCAAACGCGCATCATTTCCGCGGTCTTTGGCTCGGGAGGAGTAAAATCCTCCGTATTTATTATATGTCCCTTAACACCCGAATTCGCAATCTTATTTATATTACGCCGCACATAATCAGCGATGCCGCTTTCGACAAACACATACGCGCCGTTCTCATCGGTCAGTATATCGCCCGTTTTACTTCTGTCAATACCAAGCGACATAATTGTTCCAAGATAGTCCCTGTGTGTCAGAGAGCGGAACTTTGGAACGTCAAACCTGATAACGCTAATCGGAAATGACGCCGCATCCGCCTCCTCCCATTCGGGGAATACGCCAAGCATACGTCTGTCCGCGCCGTCATAACCGCCGAAAAACATAGTATTATAACCGTATGGAATACGGAATTCATCTTCTATCACGGCAATTTCTCCGCCGTCCATAAAGGACGAAAATTTCGCCTCGCAACGCTTATCGCACAGGTCAAACAAGTCGGCTGTTTTTGCCTTTATCAGCTTTGTATCCGTATTCATTACTCACCTCGTATGCAAAAGGGCGGTAACAATTACCGCCCGAATTTGTCCTGATTATACATTCCAGTCAAAAGTATTTCTTGTCTGCTCCTTAAGATTATCGCCGGTTATATCAATATTTCTCGGAGCCGCGACGAATATTCCGCCGGAAACACGCTTCACATTTCCGTTTACGCCATAAGCCGCGCCGGAAACAAAGTCAACAACGCGTCTCGCTTCCGATGCGTCAAGATTGCCCACATCAAATATTACAAGTCTGCCTCCCTTGATTTCATCCGCAATACCTGTTGAGTCATCAAATTCGGAAGGTTTCATAATCCTGATTCTTGACGATGCTCCGGGATTTATAGGAACAACCTTTGATGAACTCTTTCTTGAAAATGACAAAGACCTTTTTGACTGAGGAAGTTCTTCTTCCTCAATTTCATTTTCCTCATCATAATACTCATCATCATAATAATCATCTTCTGTTTCAATGCCTATAAAATTCTTTATTGAATTTATAAAACTCATTTTCCCTGTTCCCTTTCTGTATTATTTTTGAGAGTAATCTCTTTCGCCAAAAATGGCACTGCCGACACGAACCATATTGGCTCCGTATTCTATGGCAGTTTCATAATCCCCGCTCATACCCATAGATAAGTATGACATAATAACATTATCGTATTTTTTTTGCTGTATGTCAACAAAAAGTTGTCGCATGTTGTCAAAATGTAATATATTTGTAATGCTTTTGTCAACTTTCGGCATTATTGTCATTAATCCCTTCACTTTTACGCGATTTAATTCACCCGCATGCAAAAGCAATTCTTCCAATTCTTCTTTAGGAATACCGGATTTTGTTTCTTCTCCGGATATATTTACTTGTATCAGGATATCCATATCAAGATTATGTTTTTCCGCCTGACGTTCAATTTCATCCATCAGCTTGATTGAATCAACAGAATGAATAAGACAGACTTTGTCAATCACATATTTGACCTTGTTAGTCTGCAAATGACCAATGAGATGCCATTTCACGGGAAGAACATTGTCAAACTTGTCCCTTATCTCCTGCGGCTTATTTTCTCCTATATCGGTAACGCCAAGCTCTATAGCCTCGTTCATCATTTGCGCGGGATGTGTCTTTGTAACCGCCACAAGCGTAATATCTTCACGTTTTCTGCCGCTTTTTTCAGCCGCGGCAGTTATTCTTTTTTCGACCTCCGCCAAATTATCCTTTATACTCATAAATACACAACCTACCTTTCGCCGACCATTATGCGTTCCATCTGCGACAGCTTATTCTGCGCGTTATCTGTCGAATCCACAATCGCGTAGCCGCCGTCAGTATTGGTAAACAGCACGTCACAGTAGCAATCGTACTGTTTGCCGCCGTTAAGTCCGATTACTTTCTGCCTGCCGTCTTCTTCGGTATGCACTGCCTGAATCGGAATTTTATAGCCTTCATAGCTTTCAAATATCAAATCAACATCTACCATACGGTAAGAAAAGGCATTTTCAAGGTATGTCGAACACTTTACCGTCACTACCATTCTGCCGTTTGTTTCCTCGCTTATCGTATAAATCGACCCTTCGATTACAGCATCCGCCATATTATTGAATCTGAGCTTTACATCATCGCCCTTTTCACAGCCTGCCATGACATCTGACGGAACATCCATCATAACATACCACATATGGTTATTTACAATCTTACAAACCTCTCCGCCGGCATCAACATGAGTATCTATCTTTTTAATCTGCGGCGACTGCGACAGTGACTCAAAATATGAAACATCATATTTTTCCAGGTCGGACGGCAGAAGCTTGCCTTCATAGCCGTCAACATACATAGTAAACACTCCGGAAATCTGCGCTGTAATATCTTCATTCACAACGCCCACATTATTAAGTATCTCTTGTTTTTGTTCTTCAAGCTCTTGCAGCCCATTATCCGCCGAAAGCTCGCCGTTCTGTCTTAAACTGTTTATATCTCTCCTGTATTTCGATACGGACAGTATATCATTCTCAGCGGCAGCGTCTATAATACTATTTTCAAACTCATATATTTTGCTTTCAATATTATTCGCGTCAAGTCCGGTAGTTATCTCAATATCAGAATTGTTCGACGCGCTTTTTATTTTGCTGTCAACTACTGCCAGCTCTTTGATGCTGTCCTGCGAAACATCGCCGTAAAACAGCTTTCCGATAATGCTGTCCTTGGCAACGCGAGTCCCTTCGCTTACAGAATGGTACACCGTACCCTGACTCCTTGATGTCATGACCCATTCATCTCTTACAATAAAGCCGTTTGTATTTATCGAATTTTCCTGCGTTATATATTCTATTTCCTGTGAATTGACAGGCGTCATGGCATATTTAATTCCATATCCCATCATCACGGCAACCGCCGCGCACAAAACAGTGACAAAGAATTTCTTCATCTGTTATTTTCCCCTTAATCTGAAAATTATATTTACGATATTACTATTATATAATTTTTTTCGACTAAATACAATACTTTGTGACATTTTTTAATCTTTAAAATACATAATCGCCGCTGCCGCGTCATAATTTTTTCCCAAGACAGATAATTTTTCCTTCACGAAATCATTTTTTCCGCTTTCAAGAATTTTAACAAGCTTTATAATAACATATTTGTTATCCGTAATTTTATCTATTATACTTTCCTTTCCGTTGTATATCACACTCCTGTTTTCCGTATAATATTGATTCATAACCGTATCCTTCAGCTCGTCAAAGGTATACGCCTTTAACGGATTTATACCAAAAGCTCTCGCCGACTGCTCAATACCGTTTATAATGTCCTGCGAGTAGGTACAGCGCGCTTTATTATATTCATCCGCGTTGAAGCTGTAAAAGGAACCGCGATAATGTCCAAACGCCTTCATACACGCTAAATAACCCTCGTCTATGCTGCGCAGTATCCCTTCCCTTTTAAACTCCATAATGCCGGTCTGCGGATTTTCGGAACGTATGCTTATAATATTCTTTCCTGCCATATTAAAATCACGGCGTATGCCAATCCCGCGCGCGTCAACGGTTATAATATCTTTCAATCCCTTTTTAATAAGCATATTTACGGGCATATTGTCCGCCGTTCCGCCGTCAATAAATTCATCTTCGCCTAATTTCCTGACGCCCAGCAACGCGGCGCTTGCCATAATATAATCCACAATTTCGCCTTCGGGAATTTCATTTTTGAACTTATATATTTCTTTCTTGTTTTTAACAGAAAACGCGGTTAAGCCAAAATCAATACGCGACCTTCTGAGCTTGCTTTCATTAATTACTTTTCGAAGCAGTTTCTCCAAAGGCGACATATCAATACCGCCTGCATACAATCCCTTCGCGATTTCAGCCATATTGCGTATATGAAATACGTTTTCTTTATCATTTATATCAGACGGTAATTTTAATATATCATCCGTTTGTATGCCGGTCCAGAGATTGACCGCCTTTTTATATTCGCCCTGCGCGATAAGCGCGCCGTTTATCGCTCCCACAGAAGTACCGGATACGGCTGATATTTTAATTTTTAATTCGCGCAGCGCTTTCCACACCCCAAGCTGAAACGCGCCCCTTGCGCCTCCGCCGGCAAGAACCAATCCATATTCCAAGCTTGCACCTCCGCATATATCATTATAATTATATTATGCTATTTTTTATTTTGAATATATATTTTGTAAAAAAGAGGACGCATATGCGTGCATATGCGTCCTTTCCATTTTTTTATTTAACTTTTTTATTTAACTATTAGAATAAGTCCCAAAGCTGTGCAAGCATTGTGGCAGCCTGAGCTCTTGTAGCGTTAGCCTTTGGCTGGAATGAACCGTCATCCATACCGCTGATAATACCCAGAGCAACCGCGTTCTTGACATCCTGAACAGCCCATGCGCTGATTGTGTCAGCGTCTGTGAAAGCAGCGTCAGCCGCAGCCGAAACATCAAGTCCCTTATACTCGGCGGCCTTCGCAACCATAGATGCCATTTCTTCTCTTGAAATATCCACATCGAACTGGTCAACCGTGAACGGAATATCCTCGGCAATCAGTCCCGCGTTCTGCGCGGCCTTCACATAAGGCATTGCCCAGTGCTCGCTTTCCAATGATGTATCAACGTCCAGCTTAAGAGCCTGAACGATAAGAGTTGCAAACTGACCCTTTGTTACCGTTGAATCGGGAGCAAAGTGCGTTTCGTCCATACCGTTGATAACGCCCGCATCGTGCATCTTATCAATGTTTTCCTTAGCCCAGTGACCTTCTGTATCGACAAAACCTGTGCTTGCCGCAGGAGCATTGCTGCCGCCGGCGGGAAGAAGCGAAGCGTCAAATGCTGTCGGCGTATACTTGTTTGAAACAAGCTTAACATTCGCGTCAGGCTGAGTTGTGTACTGTGAATTTTCAATCGCGTCGTTCATGTACCAGCTGATATGCGGCGGCTGATTGTAACAGTTTGTATCCGTAGCGGATGAGTTTCTGTAGATATCATCATGAGCAAGCGTATAGAAGTTATATTCTGTCGGGTATGGCGTTTCGTAAATTCTCAATGAATACTGGTATACAGTCTTATCCATTTCAACTTCTACGTCCTTATCCCAGTCACCCTTGATTGTCATCTTTTCTACCTGCGTATTTTCACCGGTTATAGCATAAGAAACAATTTCTTCTCTCCAGTCGCCAAGCAAATCAGCCTGAAGATTCGGATTACCCTTTGTTGAGTTAATTGAGTGCGAGCCTTCTCCAACGAAGATTTCATCAAACTTCTTTGTTTCGTCATTCCACTTTGTAATAGTGATTTCCTGACCCGCGCCCTTGTGGTCCTGAAGCTCATCCTGAAGGTCGCCTGTCCAGTAAATTCTTCCGTTCATTGAAGCGCCAAGGTCAGCCAACTCATTACCGTTGTTGTCCCAATAACCTGATGAACCTGCTCCCCACATTACATAGAATGAATCACCGTAACCTATATTTGCTATCATACCGCGGCCTGTATCCTTGGTACCGTTGTGTATCTGATAGAACTCGCCTGTCTTTGCATTCTGGAGAGAAGAACCCCACTGGTGACGATCCTCCGGAGCGCCGCTGCTTGCCGCAGCCGCTGAATTCTTAAATATTGTATCGGATGTAATATACGGTGAAAGAACCGCGCCGTCCAAATCAAATACGTCGCTGTCAGCGGTGTAATCCTCATAAACCTTCATCCATTCCAGACCTTCCTTTGTCGGGTCGAAATCGCCAAGGTGCATAGCGTCGCCATGCTCCTGGAATGTACACCAAAGGATTGAACCGTTGTCATCCCATGCCAAAGCGCCGTAAAAAATTTCATCCTTGCCGTCGCCGTCAACATCGCCCGCTTCAATCTGATGGTTACCCTGACCGATGTACTGGTTATTCTTGCTTTCAGCGGTATCGAATGACCATACAAGGCTCAGCTTGCCGTTTTTGAAGTTGTATGCCGCGCAGCCTGTACGTCCGTTAGGATTTGATATATTCTTACCGAAGTAATATCCGCGGGCAAATACGGCTGAAGGCGTCTGTCCGTCAAGATATGCAATTGTCGAGTTATATCTTTCGCTTCGGTTTCCGAAGTCATCGCCGAAGCTGTATGTTGTAGCCATCGAGCCGACTACGTTATTCGGGAAATAATCGATTGTATCAAGCGCCTTGCCTGTTTCGCCGTCGAAGCATGTTACATACAAAGGTCCCTGAAGGTTCTTGCCCGCGTTAAGAGCAGCCCAGCTGTTTTCATATGTATCGCCTCTTGAGGCGTCTCCGATTACGTTGCCCTGACCGTCAATAGTACCGTCGGCGGTTCTTACCATAACCTCCGCTCTGCCGTCGCCGTCAAAGTCAGCTACGTTAAGCATTGTGTCATGCTGTCCCGCGCGGATATTGAAGCCCATGTCAATTCTCCACATAAATGTACCGTCAAGCTTATATGCATCCATATAAACCTTACCGGTTCTGCCTGTTGTGGCGGCATCCTTTGCGTCCGACGGATTCCATAGCATTACGATTTCATATTCGCCGTCACCGTCAAGGTCGCCGTATGATGAGTCGCCCGGTGTATATGAACCGATGTAAACGCCGTTTCTGTCCTGCTGTATAACATCGCTTTCAGGAGCGGCAGCAAGCGGAATATCAAGATATCCGTTAGCCCATACGCTGACACTCTTTGACATCTGTCCGTTGGCAACTACCGTATATTTATCGTTTACAGTACCCTGGGCGTCAACATAGTTTGTAACCGCGCCCTCATTAATCTTCTCCTGATTTCTGTAAAGAGTAAATGTAGTATCGGCCGGCTCCGTAGCCAGTCTTCTCCATGACACAAGCACACCGTCGTCCGTCTTTGTTGCAACAACGCCTCTGTCAAGATTTTCCATGTTTCTTGTCACCGCGCTGCCGGCAAACGCGCCCGCGCTTGTTGGCGCAACTATTCCGACTGCCGCAACCTGTGCAAGAACCAAAGAAAAAATACCCAACTTTTTCAAGTTCTTCTTTGAATTTTTGAACATTTCATTATCCTCCCTCTGATAATTACGTATCACATCTTTTGCTTTATTATTTTTGAGCATAGTGATTATTATTTATATAATAACACATTTTTCAAATTTTTTAAAGTGTTTTTAATAAATTCAATGTATAATTTACAGTGTTTTTTGTTCAAAATGCGATTATCAGAAAGGGAAAAGACGCCTTTAAAAGCGTCCTCTTTACCCTTGTTAACTGTTATACAATTTTGAATAAAATCCTTTCTTTTCAAGCAGCTCTTTATGCGTCCCCTGCTCTACGATTCGTCCTTTGTCCATAACAAGAATCAGGTCTGCTTCACGTATGGTGGAAAGTCTGTGGGCAATAATAAAGCTTGTTCTTCCCTCCATCATTTTCAGAAACGCTCTTTGTATTCTCTGTTCCGTCATTGTATCAACATTCGATGTTGCTTCGTCAAGTATAAGCACCTTTGGGTCGGAAAGCATTGCGCGCGCTATTGTCAGAAGCTGTTTCTGTCCGCCGGATAAATTGCCGCCGTCCTCTGTTATCATTGTGTCGTAACCGTCCGGCAGACGCTTTATAAAGCTATGCGCCGACGCGGACTTTGCCGCCTCGACAATTTCTTCATCGGTTGCGTTTTCCTTACCGTATGCGATATTTTCTCTGACTGTACCGGTAAACAGCCATGTATCCTGCAGCACCATACCGAAATTCTTTCTAAGGCTGTCACGCGTGACGGAATCAATATCCTGTCCGTCAACAATAATGGAGCCTTTATCAACGTCATAGAAATTCATCAGAAGGTTTACTATCGTTGTTTTACCGGCGCCCGTGGGACCGACAATAGCAACGCGCTGACCCGGTTTTGCCGTTATATTCAAATCCTTTATAAGTTCACGGTTTTTGTCATACGAGAAGTCTACGCCCTTAAATACGACTTCTCCTCCCCTTACGTCCAACTCCGCGCGGTTGTCATCCGGAGTTTCCCGCTCTATATCGCCCAGCGCAAATATTCTCGCTGCCGCCGCGGTAGCTGACTGCAGCTGGGTAAGAATACTTGTCATATCATTAATCGGACGCGCGAACTGTGTCGCGTAAATAAGAAATCCTGATATAATACCGACGCTCAAATGTCCCGCAAGAGCCGCCAGTCCTCCCAAAACTCCGACAAGAATATAAGCAAGATTATTTATATATCTTGTTGACGGATTGACAAGCGAAGAATAAAACTGCGCCTTCTGACCGCATTCATAAAGACGCGCGTTTATTTCGCCGAACGCCTCGCTGCTTTTATTCTCATAGCCAAATGCCTTTACAACCTTCAGATTACCGATAGTTTCGGAAACGTAACCGTTCAGCTCACCGACTGTCTGCGCTTGCAGGCGGAACATCCTGCCGGAATTTGTCGCGATGAATTTCGAAACAAATATGCATATAATCGTTATAACAATAACGCAAAGCGTAATCTTCCAATTGAGCCAGAACATCATAGCAAGCGAACCGATAACTGTGACAACTCCTGAAAACAATTGCGTAATTCCCTGCAAAAGTCCCTCTGACACGGAATCTATGTCATTCGTCAGACGGCTTATGATATCACCGTGAGAATGTCCGTCAAAAAATTTCAGCGGCAGCTTTGATATTACAGCAAACGCGTCCTTGCGCATTTTTTCTATTGTGCGATTTGAAAGTGAGTTTGTAAAAACCGTCATACCCCATGTAAACAGGGCGTTCAGGAGATATACTGCAAGAAGTATTCCCGAAAAATACAGTACCATGGCAAAATCGACGTCATTTTCGCCCTTGATAAAATCAATGGCGCGTCCTGAAATATATGGCGCGGCAAGCATAAACACATTCGCCAGAAGCGCCGCGATTATAACAAACACGAGATATTTTCTGTTTTCCGCAATATACGCGTAAAGCTTTCGGAGCGTGCTATTTTTCTTCATATTCATCACCCTCCTCCGGCTGTTCCTGCGAGTAACAGATTTCTCTGTATATCTCACAATTTCTGACCAATTCAGCATGCGTGCCGATACCGGCAATCTCACCGTCATCCATGACAACAATCCTGTCCGCATCCTTAACGGAATTGACACGCTGTGAAACGATTATAACGGTCTGACTATCGGTATTTTCCTTTATCGCGCGGCGAAGATTCGCATCGGTGGCATAGTCGAGAGCGCTGGCGCTGTCATCAAGAATAAGTATCGCTGAATTCTTCACCAACGCGCGCGCGATTGTGAGACGCTGTTTTTGTCCGCCGGACAAATTATTACCGCCCTGTGATACGTACGTGTCGAACCCTTTTTCAAGACGGTCGATAAATTCCGTTGCCTGCGCGACCCGCGCCGCCTTACGCATTTCCTCCATTGTCGCGTCAGCCTTTGCCATACGCATATTTTCGGAAATGGTACCGGAGAACAGCGCCGCTCTCTGCTGAACTATCGCGACAGTGTCACGCAGAGCGGACTCGCTGTACTCCTTTATCGGAATACCGTTTAAAAAAATCTCGCCCCGGGTAACGTCATAAAAGCGCGGTATAAGGCTTACAAGAGTGGACTTACCGGAACCTGTACCGCCGATAATGCCAAGCGTTTCGCCTGTCTTTACGGTAAGATTGATGTTATCCACCGCCGGCACTTTACTGCCGGTATAAGTAAGCGACACATTTTTGAATTCAATCGCGGTTTCGGATTTCGCGGCGGATCTATCGCCGTATTTTATATCCGGCTCAATTTCAAGCACTTCATTTACGCGCAAAGCCGAGGCATACGCCTTTGTGTAAAGCACAACAAGATTCGCGACAACAATCATTGCGTTTAAAATCTGCGTGATATAGTTGATAAACGCGATAACTTCACCCTGCGAGAGGTGTCCCGTATTGACGCGTATACCGCCAAAATATATAACCGCGATAGCGGCAAAATTCATAATAATTGTTGTTGCCGGATTAGTCAGAGCGGCGATTTTGCCGACGCGTATAGCAGTATCCGCATAGTCCTTGTTTTTATCGTTAAAACGTTCTTTTTCACGATGTACGCCCGCAAAAGCGCGTATAACGCGTACACCGGACAGATTTTCACGAAGCACGAGTGTGAGCTTGTCCAGCTTGGTCTGTACCGACTTATAAAGCGGTACGGCTTTGAACATTACAAGAAATAATACAAGTATGAAAAGAGGTATAACAATCATAAAAATAATTGACAGCTTGAGGTCTATGGCAACAGCCATGACAAGACCTCCGATACACAAAAAAGGCGCGCGGATAACAAGTCTTATAAGCATTGCAACAGCGCCCTGCAGCTGATTTACGTCACCTGTTATACGGTTAATCAGCGACGGAGCGCCAAGTCTGTCAATCTGAGCGAATGACAGTGTGCCAATCTTTTTGAACATCGCGTTACGCACATCGGTGCCAAATCCCTGTGACGCAATCGACGCGCTGTACTGACATATATACGCGAATAAAACACCGCACGTCGCGATTATAAACATCACTATTCCCATGTGTACAACATATTCGCCGCTGCCGGCATTAACGCCGTTATCTATAAGCATTGCCATAAGCGTGGGAATCAGAAGCTCCAGCACCGCTTCGGACAGCTTGAAGAAAGGTCCGATTGTCAGCTGCAAACGGTACGGCTTCAGAAACGGAAATAATTGTTTCATACTAAATTATAACACCTCTTTTGTAAAATATAGCCTGTTCTAAATATTTTACCACTAATATGAAAATTATTCAACAACAATTTTATTCGCCCACATTTGTTATATGCAGCGGACGAATATTGACATAACTGTATGTGGAAAGCGGACGGCAATCCGCGTCATTTGAATGAGCCGCTAACATAATACTGTTCGGAGTACCGTTTCCGGCATCAACCACAACAGGCGAATGGTCAAATTTGTCGCTGTATTTGAATTGAATCTGAATTATATCGCCGTCGCGTATTTGCGGCAAATCTGTGACTATCGCGCGCGGACCGGGACCGCGATTTGTGGTGAGAAAACGGTATAGCTCATTTACACCTGTCCATGCCGGAGCGCGGTCATTAAGGGAAATATAATACCATCCGTAAGTTGGCGTGTAGTTCATAATACCGCTACCGGCATAAAGACACTGGGAGGCGAAGTTTGTACAGTCGCCGCCAAGGTCGGAAAAATCGTAATACCGCGGATTTCTGCGATATGCCCATTCCCGCGCATAGGCAACCGCCGCCGCTCTGTTGTATTCCATAAAATATCATTCCTTTCAAAAATACTTATATTATATAATATGGAATACGCGAGAAAATGGGAAACAAAAAAAGAAGCCGTTGCACTCAAATTCAATATTGGCTGCCGCGCGGCTTTTTTCATTTCCTCAATAAAATTTATAAATTTCTCGAAAACTTTCCCTTCCGCCAAAAATTATTGTGGACAATTTCGTTCAGATAGTGTAAAATGTGTATAGGACTTCATATTTACCTCCGTGTTATTGTGTTTTTTGGTTAATTACATTTTACACTAAGGTTGTATGAAGTCTATACTTTTTTATTATGCTGTCGCGCTCGATATTATAATATA
>CAZWLT010000041.1:0-12282 GCA_964634915.1 uncultured Clostridium sp.
ATAAATTACAACCGGATAATCTGCGTATCAAACGCGTCGAGAGTAACCGTCTTATCTCCCGCTTCTGTCTTAACGGTTGTTGTTTGCCGTGTATCAGCGTTATTAATGATAACAAGCTGTTTCGCGGTCGGATAGTAGCAGCATTCTGTATTTACGTTGTCTGTAAGATATTTCTGCTCTATGCTCTCTCCCGCCGCTGAAAGAATAAGATTAAGAAGTGTTCTGTTGTTAGCCTCGCCATGCTTGAAGCTTGAAATATAGACACCTTTGCCCTTGCCAAACTTACGCTCTGTAACAGTAGGAACGCCGTTGGCGGCGGCAAGTACCTTTGTTTCGGCATCAACAAGATATATATTGGACTTTGCGGCAATATATGTTCCGTCAACTACGGCGCCGTTGTTTTCGACATCAAAGCTGTATTTTCCATGACAAAGTCTTGAACCTGTGTCTTCGCTTACGCCAAGAATATGCGCCATACGGAAGTATGTGTCATAGCCGTCTGTTGCGGAAGGCTCGTTAACGCCTATGAACGCGCCGCCTTTCGCAACCCATTCGGTAAGCATTGAAACAATTTTTTCATCCTTCCACTTATCTCCGCCCGACCATGCGCTATTGGCAAAACCGGCGTTTATAACAACATCATAATTGTCAAGTCCCTTTTCTTTCATATCCTCAAAGCTGATGAAATCAACGTCAAACGGCATACCCGCAAGAGCTTCGATAACATTTATAAGGTCAAGCTCCGGGTGCTCGTGATAGTGACCGCCGCATGTCCATGAACGCAGCGAGCCCCAGAATGAAAGCACGGCAATTCTTGGCTTCAATACGTACGGCTTGCCGGTCTTATGGAATTCTCTTATTTCTCTGAATTCATCAGAAATCTTTTCAATATAATCCTGAAAATCAGGGAATGGAATGGTAAGCGATAAATAACCGCCAAGACCGATTCTGTCGATTGGCGCGCGAAGAAGCGCGCGTCTTACGTTCTTCCAATATCCCTGCGCCTCTCTTGTCGGGTTGCCTCCCTCCATGAATGTCGGAGCGCCGCCAAGACCTACAGGGAACAAATACGGGTGAAGTCTTATTTCATGAGTTTCGACTGCGTCGACACCGGCGCAAAGTCTTGCCTCAAAGCCGTTGAATACGCACTTGATAAGTCCGTCAAAGCCGAACTCCTTAAATCTCTTACCCCAAGGCTCAACGCCCACCCAGCTATCATCATAGAATACGTATGCCTTTTTGCCGTATGTATGTACAAGGTCAACAAGCTTCTTACCGAAGTTTACAACAAACTCATTAATAAAGTCCATCCAGTCAAGCTTCTTCCGGTCGCAAGTCATATGTGACGCGTGAAGGTCGCCCTTATTTATAAAGTCCTCGGAGGTCATCGCATAGCCGAACTTCTCCTCGAACTGCTTTAAGGCAAGCGGAGAAACTGTGAAGTCATATGAAGCCCAGTCAGAGAACAAATCTCTGTTTCTTTCGTTACTGCCCCATATCCATACGAAGTTATAGAACATTGATGTGAAACGCACAACAGTTGTCGCGGGATGTGTTTCGCACCAATTTTTCATCCAGTCCAGCATAAACTGCTGTGTTTCGGGATAACGGGGGTCAATTTGCATAAGATGCTCCTTGTCCCAGTTATTTGTCGTATGGTTATACATTGAAATTTCTTCCCAAATTCTGTATGCAAGGAAGTTTACCGTGTACTTATGCCACGGTGTTGCACCGCTAACCGTAACAATTCCGTCCGCGTATGTCCAGTCCTTGATTTCCTCGTTTGTCGTACGGTCAAATACCTGCCAGTATGCTTTTGAATCCTCGTTATCATTGATTGTGAACTGCTCCGCAAAAAAGTCCTTCATAAGGTCGATTTTAACAGTATCACTTTCCGCGACAACAGGATTTGTCATAAGGAAAGTTTCCTGCAGCTTATCCGGATTCCGCTTTGCCCACTCGTTATGGTCGCGAATGATACAGATTGTTGAATAAATACCATAGCCGGCATTTATAATTTCAGGCGACAATTCCGTTCCGTCTGAATCTCTGATGACATCAGCTCCCCATTTGTCAGCCATCTGAAGTGTTAGTTCCTCATATCCGCTCTCGCCCGGAAGTGTGAAACCGCCTTTTGTTTTTCCCATGTCTTTCTCTCCTTTACTGCTTTAGTCGATATTAAAATTATATCATACTACAATATCGTTGTAAAGTAAAAATACAGTGTAATTTATTTTAATTTGAACAACAAAAAAACAACGGACACAAACGCGTCCGTTGTTCAATTAGTTATAATTTCGAAAACTATCGGGTATTAATTAGTCTACAAATCTGTAAATAACTATTTCCTGAAGGTTACCCTTATCCGCAAGTCTTGCGAATATATAGTCGCCTGTCTTAGTTTCCGAATCGAAGGTAACAAGATCTGAAATCTCGCTGCCTTCCGTATCAATAGTTGCCTTACCGCTGTTGATATTAATTTCAATAGTATCCATCAGCTTAGCAGCATCGAATGAAAGTGTTGGACCGCCTTCAAGATTCACATATGCAGTATCTTCAATACCTGACTCTGCAAGCGGATAGAATCTGAACTGGTTACGTGTAGCAGACCAGTCTGCACTGCCTGTAAGAATTGAGCCTTCACCCTTTATAATATTATTATAAACCTCTTCTGTGTTATATAGTCTGATGATTCTGTCGCCGCTGTCATAAAGGATAATATCACCTTCGTGAAGGATTTCATTCAAGTCCATATCTGCGCAAGTACCTACGCCGCCTTCCTTAGCATTCCAGATTTCTGTATTACCAAATACATTCTTATCGCTGGTAGCACCTGTTGGCTTAATCTGACCAACACGAGTAATCTTTGATGTTGTAACAGAAGCTTCCGCACCGGCTACATAACCATGAATTGTGTAGATCGGATTATCGTCGTCATCAACACCGCTGTCAATTTCATCGACTACCATTACAGGGTTATTCGCGGCTGTATCTATATCGCTAAGCTCTGCAAGAGCGTCTGAACTTGATATAAAGTTAACAAGAAGCGACGGCGTCATTGAATTTGTAAATTCACCAACAATGTAGTCACGGCTTGAACCGTTTTCTCTTACAACGTAAACTGAAGATGTAACCGTGCCGAACTTATAGTTATCAGCGTCCTTCATATCCGATGAAGTCTTAGGAACAGAAATTTCGATAATACCATCATTAATCTGATAATTGCTTACAAGACCTGATGATACGGCTACACCGTTAAGGTTTGTCGGATCAATTCTAAGCGCGTCTTCGTCTTTAACAGCAGTAGAGTCAACCGCGCAGTACAATCTTGAAAGCGTACCGCTTGAATTTGCCTTATACTTAACAAGTCTGATTGGTGTTTTTATACTTGTAGCCAGAAGGAAGTTTGAGTCCTTTGACATCAAAGTTTCCAAAGTCGTTGCAATATCATCACCGCTAAGTGTTACAGCTTCTGTTGCCTTAGGACCCCAGTAATCAAGCTTTGTACCCACGGTCATTTCAACAGCCTTACCGTCTGTTGTCATAATCTGAATAATGTAATCATCGCCGCTTTCCGAATCGTAAGCAGCCATAATCCAGCCGTACTTTTCGCCTGTCTGAAGCTGACCTGTGCCGCTTGACTCGATATAAGCGATTCTGCCGAACATATCAAGATAGAATACAGACTGCGTGCCTGTCTTAAGATCGTCCACAGCAATATTTGCGACATCATACTTTGTGCCGTTTACCGTAGCGTGGCTGCCGTCAAGCTTCTTTGTAATGCCTGACGCGGTACCTGTGATGCTTTCGCCTGTCACAACGATGTCAACAACCGTATCGTCAAGACTTCTCTTAATTGTCGCGACATCGTTCTTCTTAAGATTTCTTAGCTTAGCTTCTTCGCCGCCCTTTATTACAGTAACCTTTCTGTCCTCACTGTCGTCAAGGTTGATTGATTCAGACTTTGTAGCGCCGATTTCTTCAGCTGTCGCGTTTGATATATTGCCTGTAAGTCTGTCTGTGCCGGCGCTTGCAACAATCATTATTTCATAAGAATCGATAAAGACAACGTCATAGTTATCGCTGCTCTTATCGCTCTTTACAAGTTTAATTGTGCCTTTTTCGGGAGTATACAAATCATTAACAGTCTTGCCCTCATTCTTTGCGAGCCATGCTGTTATATCGGAATCCTCAACAACCTTGCCGTTGTAAACAACCGTCGCGCCGCTGCAGTTCTTAGCCTTGTTTACGCCGTTTACCTTAATTGAGCCTTCGCCGTCCTCAAAGCCCTCTACCTTGTCGATATCGTCAGTATCTTCGATTGTATATGTTTCCGACTTTGAAGCGTCATACGCTACGGCAACAACTACCGGTGAAAGACCCGAATTTTCGATATAGTAATATGTAACCTTCTGAGCAAGATAATCCTCAAGACCTGTTACGATACACTCGTAAACATCTGACGTTGACTCGTCATCTTCTCTGATTTCGATTTCATTGTCCTGAAGATCTTTGCCTGTGATTGTTGTCTTTGATGTTCCGAGAAGAACACCCTTCTTTTCGATTACATCAAACTTTGCTTCCGCGAGAGTACGGATTGATTCGTACTGAAGAGCGCCGTCCTCGTATGTTCTGACTTCCTTATAGTCGCCAAGAAGCGCGTTGTAAACCATCTTGATTACTACGCCGCGGTCTGAAGCAACGTCGCTCTCGCCCGGAGCGTTCTTAAGAAGGTCAAGCTCCTGCATACCCGCTACCTTGATGTAGCCGTTTGGCCATCCGCCGTAATATTCGGCTTCGTTCTGATAATTCATTGCGTTGACAAGCATAACAATTACCTGAGCATATGTAACCTCGCCGTCCGGCTGGAATGTGCCGTCGCCCATACCGCTGATGATACCTGCCTCATAAGCGGTCTGAATCTGGTCAGCAGCCCAGTGAGAATCGCTGACATCCGTGAAAATGTTCTTGTACTTCGAAGTCGCGTCAGACGCAAGCATTCTCAATACGATTGATGCCATTTCCGCTCTTGTTACCTTTGAATCCGGCTTAACGCTGCCGTCCTCATAACCTGAAATAATTCCAAGCGCGCTGCATAGCGCAAGCGACTTCTGATAATAATTATCGCTGTCATACGCGCTGGATGTTGCTTCCGGTGTTTCTACAACCGGAGCTTCTGTCGCTTCGGGAGCTTCCGTCGCTTCCGCCTCGGGAGCCTCTGTTGCTTCCGCTTCGGGAGCTTCTGTTGCTTCCGTTTCTGGAGCTTCCGTTGCTTCCGCTTCGGAAGTTACCGTTGTGTCCGTCGATGTGTCCGTCGATGTCTCATCGGCAAAAGCAACCATGCCTACTGAACTTACAAGCATAGCTGAAGCCAAAAGCGTACAGATTAGTTTTTTAATCTTGTTACCCATGTGAATACCTCCATAAAGTTTTTATATAATAAGGCCGCGTAAACCGGCTTATTAACGTAATTGAATATGATATGTCTAAAGAGACTAAGTAAAATTATATAATAACAGCCTGTCCTATAACAGTTAAAAATCCGCTATATTTGTATAATTTTAAGGGTTGTTTTTATTAGCCTTTTTTTCTTTTTCCAGCCTTGAAAATTCTCTGTATTCAAGCGGGGAAACACCCGTGTATTTCTTGAATACCTGGCTGAAATATTGAGAATTTGAACCGTATCCGACTTTTTCAGCCACCTCGTAAATTCTGTCCTTTTTTCCGTTAATAATAAGCTCTTTCGCCATTTCCATACGTTTTTCCATAACATAATGCGAAAAGTTCTTACCTGTTTCCTTTTTGAACAGCTTTCCGAGATAATCAACGTTTGTGTACAGCACAGTGCTTGCCAGCCATCTCAAAGAAAGATTTTCGTTCTCAATATTCTCGTCTATTATATTTATAGTGTCCCTGATAAGAGAGCTGTAAATCCTGCTTGTTTCGGGCGCGTTATTTTCCGAAATCTCCAATCCCTTTTCAAGAATAAAGTTTTTTATTTCTCCAATTGATTTCGCGTCCTGAATATATGTAATACCATTCATATATCTATCTATCCTATCAACTTCGCAGCAGCGTATTATACAGACATACAGTTCCATACAATATGTCTTGGCAATCGCCGGTGTCGGCATTGACTTTTCAAGACTTTTAAAAAATCCGGACAATAACATTCTGACCTTATTACCGTCGCCGCTGCGTACAGAATGTTCAATTGCTCCGTATTCCGGCTGCAAATCGCGCTTTCCGTCGTTTATTGTTATATCATTTTCATACAAAGTCCTGTCACTGTCAGAGTAAAATGAATATCCCATGCAGATTTTCAATCGTTCATACGAAGACGGCGCATCTGAAATATATGATGTTCTGCTGTATATTGCCATTATACTATAATCATAGCAATTCTTGACCTCGTTACGTATTTTATCCAGAAGGCCCGTAATCTTCGTCCTGTCCAAAATAGTCGTAACTACAATAATAAAATCATTTACTATTGTACTCAAAAGCAAATTTTCTTTGCCTATATACTGTCCGGCAATATTCTTTATGAAAAAATAATCTTCAAAATCATTTGCGCCGGACGGCTTAAGAATTACCATTCTTGTTTCGAGTGACGGCTCTATATTAAACGCGCTGCAATATATATTGAATATTTCATTTGTATCGCCCACACCAAAAATATATTCCCTCAGGAACTGCTCGCTGAGTATAGGTTTTATTCTCTCGGCTTCGGAAATGACTATTTCATTAAACCGCGTCTGAAAATCGTCGCAGGCAGGACTACGCATATAATCGGATTTATACATAGTTCTCTCTCCTTTATAGGCACATCAGTACACTATATATTATATTATATACGTTTTTTTGCATAATTTCAAGTATAAATTTTTGTTAAATATTAATAATTTTAAAAATATAGTAAAATGTCAGATATTTGACTGCCTTTCTATACAATATATGGTATTTTCCGCCAAAAAAATTACCGCTTTTTTCAAGCGGTAATTTAAAATTCTTTAATTATTTAAGCGAATACTTAGTTTCTGACCTTGCTATTGTAACATTTGTCATATCATAGTTGTATGTGTTGCCTCTGATATAACCCCAGCAAGTTGTCTTGATACCGCTAAGACTCGCCGGCTTTGATGATGAATATGCCGCGCCATCAACCGAGCCGATTATATTGCCTGTGTCGATATCTGTTACAGTTGCATAGTATTCTTCAAACTTATTATCTATAGCAACTCTTACCTTGTACCACTTGTCTGCCGCAAGCGTCGCAAGATTTGCTGTTCTCGGACCGTCGCTTGCAGTCAGACCGTTAAGACTGAATCTGATTGAAAGCGCAACGTCTGTTGCCGAGTTGAAGCCGCTGCTTGTCGGGTCCTCAAACCAACCCATCATAAAGTTGAAATCCTGTGTATCCGGCTTAAGACGAATGTCAAACTCAACCAATCCGTAAGGACCCATTTGGTTCTGAGCCGTAAGATTTCTGTTATAGAAATACATTGAGCCCGCGCCGTCGCCTGAGCCTGTCTTGTCACTGTTTGACCAGAAATTACAGTAGTTAACCTTTCTTTCAGGGTCATAGCTGAATGTCTGATAATGAACGCTCGCGCTGCCCTTTGAAAGCCAAGGCGAACCGTCTATAATAATTCCAAGACCATGATAGCCTGTGCCCTTTGCGCCGCCGATTGAAACATCGTTAAAATCCGAATTGTTTACATATGTAACGCTTTCTTCAGCGTTTGCCATCATAGGTACCGCCAATGCCTGAACAGCGAGAATTCCGGCTGCTATAACTGAAATTAGTTTTTTCTTCATACTCATTCTCTCCCTTTCGATACTTTTAAGCTAATATATCATATTAACTATATTCTACCTTCTTTTACTCAAAAAATAAATATAAAAAGCCGATAAAAATGTTTAAAAAAACGTAAACTGTTTATTTAACGCCTTGTTCTGAAATGGAAAGACGTTTTTCTATATTATTAAATATGAATGTCAGTATAAGAGTTATAACCAGATAGAACAGCGCCGCGATAAGCAGCGGAGATATTCTCATATCGCGGTTAACAGCTCTCTGAGACGCCTTCAGCAAGTCGATAAGCGCTATTGATGACGCAAGCGCCGTATCCTTTACAAGGACAATCGTTTCATTTGCGATAGGCGGTATAACCGTTCTTATCATCTGCGGAACAACCACATAACGCATTGTCTGTATACCGGTAAGACCGAGCGCCTTGGAAGCCTCGTACTGTCCCTTGTTCACGCCTATTATACCTCCGCGGAATATTTCCGCAAAATACGCGCTGTAATTAAGCACAAACGCTATTACAGAGGCTGTAAAGGGCGCAAGCGCGAAGCTTTCTCCATTGGACAGCTTAATCATTGCCGCGCCAAAATAAAAGAAAAACAATTGAAGCATAAGCGGTGTTCCGCGAAAAATCCACAGATACATGTTTATTATAAATCGTATCGGAGCTTTCACGAACCACTTTATAAAAAATTTTTCTCTGTATTTAGGTGTGACAGCCTCCTTTGCCAGTGAAATCAAAAGTCCCAGCGGCAAAGAAAGAACAAGCGTCACAACAAATAATTTAACCGTAACTTTTAATCCCTCAAGCAGCTGAGGCATTATCTGTAATATGTAATCCATAATTATTTAATAAGATCCTCGCCGAACCACTTCTTTGATATATCGGAAGTAATACCCTCCGCCTTACACTGATCCAAAGCCTTGTTTATAGCTTCCATGAGCGCGTAATCTCCCATTCTGCCGCCCACGCCATAGTCTTCTTCGTCAAAGCCTTCATCAAGCACAACGAACTTATCAAGCATATTTTCCTTCTGAAGATAATATCTCACAAAAACCTCGTCTATTACGGCGGCATCGGCTCTGCCCGCGTCAACTTCCATAAGAACCTGTGAATTCTCCTTGAAACGCGAAATGTTGTCATCGCCGATTGACTCATATGTCTTTTCGTCTGCCTTTAAGGCATCCTCTGATGTTGAACCATCCTGAAGCGCGATTTTCTTGCCCGCAAGGTCAGCCTTTGTCTTTATGTCGGAACCTGCCTTTACAATAATTGACTGTTTTGTTGAAAGATAAGGATTTGAGAACAATACCTCCTGACGTCTTTCATCCGTAATGGAAAAACCGTTCCAGATTACGTCAATTTTGCCTGTTGAAAGCTCCATTGACTTTGAATCCCAGTCGATAGGCTTAACTTCAACCTTGACACCCATCTTTTCCGCAACGGCATTCGCAAGATCGATGTCAAAACCAACAATTGTACCATCGTCCTGCGTAAAGCCCATCGGCGCGAAATCCGCGTCAAGACCGAGAGTAAAATATCCCTGCTCCTGAACCTTTGTCAGAGAATCGTCTGCCTTTTCCTCTTTTTCCTTCTCGCTGCCGCAGCCGACAAGCATTGACGCTCCAAGTACACCGGCTATTGCCAATGTCAAAATCTTTTTCATGTTCATTTTCTTCTTCCCCTTTATATTAGATTACCATATTATTATACTGTATCGGATTAAATTAGTAAAGTGTTTTTTTTATTTTTATGAAAATATAATAAAAGCGTACTCGCTTTCACGCAAAACAAAAAGGATATAAAGCCGAAAATCGCTTTATATCCTCTTTATCCATACACATAGTTTTTATATTAATCTATTACCCTTTTACCGCCAATAAATCTTGATGAATAGTAAGATGAATCAATAGAAGTATACTGAATTACCTTACCTGTTGACGGAGCATGAATCATCATACCCTCGCCTACATACATACCAACGTGAGAAGCATAGTCGCCGCTGCCGAAGAATACAAGGTCGCCCGGCTCAAGCTGTTCTCTTGTAACATATGTACCCGGTCCGTGAAGCTGGTCATCGGCTACACGCGGAATTGTAATACCGTTTGCTCTGCATACATACTGCACAAAGCCTGAGCAGTCAAATCCCGCGGGAGTTGTTCCTCCCCAAAGATAAGGTACTCCAAGATAGTTGGACGCTTCATCAAGAAGACTCTGCGCAATCGGATTTTCCGCGAGATATTCGCTGTTTGAAAGAGGCGCCTTTGACTTATATCTGAAGTCTACGGGAAGGCTGTATACCTCGCTGTCATCCGCGAGAACCGCGCCGACTGTTATTGAATAATCTCTGTCCGCCGCAAGAGAGCCTTCCTCTATAACAACGCTGTTTTCATCATATACATCCGAAAGAAGAACTGACTCGGCGTTTGCGTCCTTTATAATTACATGATAAGCATACGCGCCGCTTATCGGAGTCCATTCAACAGAGAAATCGCCTTCTTCAATTTCAGCGCCGTCTTCCGGAAGCGTTATCTCAGGAAGCTCAAGCGCGTAATCACTGTCGCTGAATGTAGTATATGAACGGTTAACGCTTGAAATTGCCTGTTCTCTTGTTGTTGAACCAAGCGGGGCAAAATTCTCATCGTCTACGCCATTCATAAGTGAATAGTTAAGCATTGTAATTACCGAAGGCTTTGCCCATTCGCTTACTTCTTCCGCATCCAAGAAGCTGTTTATTAAGTCCGCATTCTCATAACCGTCCGAAAGGTCAAAAGAAACCTCGCTGGCTGTAAGAGTGCTTACAAGCATTGTTGCCATTTCTTCACGTGTGACAAGTCTGTCAGGTGTGAATGTGTCATCTCCCGTACCGGAAACGATACCGTAGCAGTATGCCTGAGCAACTGCCATGCTGTTTGTATCGGAAAACGGTGACATTTCCGGTTCTATCATATCTTCACCTGTAAGCTTTTCATAAAGATTTACGGCAAGCTCACAAAACTCTTCACGAGTAATACTGTCCTTCAGGTTATTTGAAACTACCGAATATGAAACAAGTCCGGCTTCGTTCGCCTGCTGGTAATCGGATATTGCCCAGCCGCTCAGGTCAGCTGCCGCGGCTGATGTGCCTATCACTGCCGACAATGATATAACAGATAAGATAATCTTCTTTGTTATTTTGTTCAAGATATAATCTCTCCTTTTCACTTTAAAGACATTTCCTATTAGTTCTCAATGTTTGTTATCCGTGTTTTAAAGTTTTTTACGTCTGTTGTTCTCTCGACGATGATTGTATTGTAACACTAATAAATGACAGTGTCAAGCCTTTCGGACACAAAAATGTTAAATTTCTTAAAATTTTTGTATTATTTCTGAAATCTAACTGTAATTATAATGAAATATTGATGTAATTTTGCTGAAATATTACAGTTCTTCCCGCTCTGTTTTTACATTTAATTACATTTTTTGTTTACATAAAAAAGTTGACGCCCACAACATATTGACAATAATGGCTAAAAATCTCAAGATATTGTAAAAATTATGTTGAATTCAACGAAAGATATTACAAATTTGTTACAAATTTTTAAAAAGTTGTGAAGAAATTGCTACAGACCGCATTACTACGCGGTTTTTTTGGCTTTATTTTTTTAAAAATTTCTCAAAAAAAAGTTTGACAAAGCTAAAATAAAGTATTTATCGGTTCGGGTTTCTTCCTATTATATTGTATTGCATCGCATCGATTCGCTTAGTTTTTTTATGGCAGCGGAATATTAAGTTTTTGCAGCAGCTCGTTTGCTCTGCGTATCTGTTTTTTACGAAATTCAGCAATATAATGCGTGTCGGAACCGACACTCACAGGGATTCCGCTTTCCTGTATAATTCTTTGTTTTTTCTCATTTGTGAGGAAGTCATAATAATACATATAATTTCCGGAGGTGTTAAGCTCCCAGAAAATATCATTATCACGCAAAACCTTGATTATATCCAATCCGTACATTTCGCCAAGTTTGAATATATCCGTATGCGCGAGACCCGCTCTGCACTTAAATTGTTTTCTCCATTCAAGAAACTCATAAAAATCTATTGCGCGCGGGTCATCAAGACATTCAAACAACACATAGTCAAATTGTTCCGTCGCGCTTGGCAATGCCTGAGGCGGAGTCGGACGCGTACCGATTTCCAACCCGCAAAGCACTCTTATTTTGTCCGCATATTTAATCTTGCAGTGCTGAATATACTGATAATACATCGGAAGATTATCGCCTATGGAAAACTGATGGTCGGTTATGCCGATTACATCGATACCGCTGTTTATCGCGTTTTCGATAATTTCATCGGGCGTATTCGAGCCGTCATAGCTGAATATTGTATGATTATGTAAATCCACCGTATACATCGTTTTCCCTCCTTCCATATGCTACAAATAAGTATATCACATATCGGATTAAATTTCAATCGTATAGAAGATAAT
>CAZWLT010000042.1:0-11761 GCA_964634915.1 uncultured Clostridium sp.
TACATGAATTATTCATGTATTGTTTTTGTTTTTTCGCGCATATAATAGACAGGGGAGGTGCTTGTCTTGATAAGGCTTACAAAACATATCCGTATCAGTGCGCTTACCGCGCTGATGTTTGCTTTAAGCGCGGTATTTCATTACCCGATTATTTTTTTTATAACGTATTCTGTCATGATTTTGCATGAAATTGCGCATCTCATCGCGGCAGTATGTATCGGACTGAAAATTGACTATATAGCGTTTCTTCCGTTCGGCGTTAATCTGCGGCTTAAAAATAAAATGGTATACTCTATTGCGGACGAAATAATTCTTTACATAAGCGGACCTCTTGTAAACGCGTTTTTTGCTGTGTTCGCCGCGCTTTTTTACAGATACTGTCCATACTATCTGATTCGGATGTTTTATATAAGCAATATAATGCTGTTTATAATGAATCTTCTTCCCGCGCTTCCGCTTGACGGCGGTATAATTACGCGGAAAATATTAATGTATAGATACGGATTTCGTAATGCCGAAAAAATAATGAAGATTATATCCGCCGTTATATCCGCTGCCGTTACGGCGCTGGGGATTTACGCGGCGTATAAAACGCATTTTAATTATTCCGTGCTGCTGTTTTCTTTGCTGCTCATCGGAAATATTTTTACGCGGAATGAAAAATACAACATTGATTTTATTAAGGAATTGATGTTTCACAACAAAAAGGGACACAAAAGAGTCAGACATATAATAACCGATGAAAAGAGGGATTATAAAAGTATTGCGGAGGATTTCCGCGTAAACTGTTATAACGTGGTTTACAGGCTCGATGAAAGCGGCAGGGTTACGGAAATACTGACGGAAACACAGGTAATAAATCAGATTATGGACAGTAATATTACAGTTTATTAACATTAGTAGAAATTTTCTGTATTTTATGATATAATTTAATATTGATGATTAATGATGAAATTATTATATACATATGAAAGGCGAGGTTTTATGGCGACGAAAAAAAAAGCAACCGCAAAGAAAACAACATCGAAAAAAAACACCGCAAAAAAGGGAAGAAATACAAATACAACCAACTATGTGCCTACATATATCATTTCAATGATTGTGATTACAATATTGCTTGCTGTATTTATGTACATTGATTATGGCGAGGGCGGATTTTTAAGCAGTATGCTAAAAAACTTTTTCTGCGGATTATTCGGAGTATGCGGATATTTCATACCAATGCTGTCCGCGGGCGTGACAGCGTATCTTATAAAGACAAAGGATATACGTCAATTCTGGATAAAGCTCGGATTGTCATTCCTTACGCTGATAAATGTCAGCGCCATTGTGAATCTGTCAACCGAGGTCACGTCATATTCTGTATTTGACGCGTACAGCATAGGATATCTCAGCGCGACCGGCGGCGGTTTCTTTGGCGCGTGCGTATCAATATTTCTTGAAAGTATGATACAAAAAATCGCGTCATACATTGTACTGTGCCTGACACTTATAATTCTTGCAAGCGTTATTACGCGCGTGTCAATATTTTCAGTAGCCGCAAAATGGCTCAGGTCCGCGTTTGATTCGGCGCAGGACAAGTATTATGATATACGTGACGAGCATGAGCGGCATCCGGACGGCGGGAAAGAATATTACGAAAAAGACGATTATTACAACGAAGAACCGCGCGATTCAATTCTTGACGCCGCAAATTCATTTGCAACCGATACAGCCGGTAAAAATGATAAAAAGAAAAAAACGCCGAATAAAAAAAATACAGCTGATAAAAAAGAAGATACGTTTTCAAATGGTATAGATGATATTTTCGGCAGCGTAGAGGATAACGCGTCAAAATCAGACAAGAAGGATACAGAAGAAGCTCCCGCTTCGGAAAATCCTGAAACAAAAGAGGAAAAGACTGATAAAATATCGGATAAGGAAAAACAGCAATATAATGACGAATTTAATAAGGCGATAGAGCAGCCGACCGTTAAGTATGTATATCCGCCGATAACGCTTCTTAATAAGCCTGCCGCAGTATCAAGCGATAAGCGTGAGGAAATGCGCAGAACAGCGGAAAAACTTATATCAGTGCTTGAGGATTTTGGCGTCAAGGCAAAACTTTTGCAGGTAACGCAGGGACCTACTGTAACGCGTTATGAAATTCAGCCCGATACCGGCGTAAAGCTGTCCAAAATAGTCGGACTCGCGGATGATATCGCGCTTAATCTTGCCGTATCCACAGTTCTTGTAGCGCCTGTTCCGGGCAAGGCGGCTGTCGGTGTTGAAATACCGAATAATAAAGTAAGCCCTGTTTCTATCCGTGAAATGCTAAGCTCAGACGCGTTTAAAAGGTCAAAATCACGTCTTACTTTCGCGCTCGGAAAGGATATAGGCGGCAATGTGGTTGTCGGCGACATAGGGAAAATGCCGCATCTTCTTATTGCGGGCGCGACAGGCTCGGGTAAAAGCGTATGTATTAACACTATGATTATGAGTATTCTATACAAGGCAAATCCTCAGGATGTCAAGCTTATCATGGTTGACCCGAAAAGAGTCGAACTGGGCGTTTATAACGGTATTCCGCATTTGCTTGTTCCGGTGGTAACCGACCCTAAAAAAGCGGCAGGCGCGCTCAACTGGGCAGTAACGGAAATGATGCACAGATATGATTTGTTCACCGAGGCAGGTGTAAGACAGCTTGACTCGTATAATAAACTGATGGAAAAAGAGGGCGGCGAAAAAATACCGCAGCTTGTAATTATTATAGATGAGCTTGCCGATTTGATGATGGTTGCCGCAAAAGAGGTTGAGGACTATATTGTAAGACTTACGCAGCTTGCAAGAGCCGCGGGCATATATCTTGTAATCGCGACGCAAAGACCGTCTGTTGACGTAATCACAGGTCTTATTAAAGCGAATGTGCCTTCAAGAATAGCGCTTGCGGTATCAAGCCAGGTGGACAGCCGTACTATTATTGATAAGGGCGGCGCGGAAAAACTCCTCGGCAGAGGCGATATGCTTTATCATCCGGCGGGAGCGAGAGCGTCAACGCGTGTTCAGGGCGCGTATGTCACAGACGCGGAGATTGAGGCGGTTGTTGAATATATAAAGGAACATGTCGGTGTAACTCACTACAGTGATGATCTGGCTGAGGAAATAGAACGCTGCGCAACAGGAGAGAACGGTGTTACTCCTGACGTTGAGGAGGACGGCGACGCGCTTCTGCCGGAGGCTATTGAGCTTGCCCTAAGTCTTGGTAAAATCTCAACATCTATGGTACAGCGCAGACTGGGTGTTGGCTATTCGCGCGCGGGACGTATAATAGACCAGATGGAGGCGCGCGGAATTATATCCGGCGCAAACGGTTCAAAGCCGAGAGATGTGCTTGTAAGTCACGCGGATATTAATGTTGGCGGCAGCGCGGAGGATGAGGATTGTGAAGAAGAGTGATTTTCTGCCGGTTTGCCTTGAGGATATGAAAAAACGCGGCTGGAATCAGCTTGATTTCCTGTATATAGTCGGTGACGCGTATGTTGACCATCCGAGTTTCGGACATGCCATTATTTCACGCGTTCTTGAAAAACACGGATATAAGGTCGGAATTGCCGCGCTGCCGGACTGGCGTAAAATTGATGATTTTGTATGTATGGGCAGACCGCGGCTGGGTGTGCTTGTAAGCGCCGGAAATATGGACAGTATGGTAAACCATTATACAGCCGCAAAAAAACGCAGACATGATGATATGTATGCTCCGGGCGGCAGATGGGGTTTGCGTCCGGACAGAGCAACTATTGTATATTGCAACAGAGTGAAAGAGGCATTCGGTTCGGATATGCCGATTCTTATAGGCGGTGTTGAGGCGAGTCTGAGAAGATTTGCTCACTATGACTATTGGGATGATAAGATAAGACGTTCTATTCTGCTTGATTCAAAGGCGGATATACTGATGTATGGTATGGGTGAGAAGTCGATAGTCATGCTTGCAGACAGACTTCGCGACGGTATAAGTGTCAATGACATTACCGATGTTCCCGGCACGTGTTATCTTTCTTCGGAATATGATGAAACAAATTCTGTACTTTTGCCGTCATATGAGGACTGTGCGGAAAGTAAAACGGAATATGCAAATTCATGCAGACTTCAGTATTACGAGCAGAATCCGTATATTGGAAAAATACTCGCGCAAAAGCATGGCAACAGATATCTTATACAAAATCCGCCGATGCCGCCGCTTATGACAGATGAGCTGGACGAGGTATACTCACTTCCGTATATGAAGAATTATCATCCTATGTATGAAAAAGAGGGCGGTATTCCGGCTATATCGGAGGTGAAATTTTCGCTTACCGCGAATCGCGGCTGCTTTGGCAGCTGTAATTTCTGCGCGCTGGCATTTCATCAGGGCAGAATTGTTACTTCGAGAAGTGATGAATCACTTATAAAAGAAGCGGAAGAAATGACAAAAATGCCGGATTTCAAAGGCAATATTCATGATGTCGGCGGACCGACCGCGAATTTCCGCGGACCGGCATGCGGTAAACAGCTTACAGCCGGCGCGTGTAAGAATAAGCGGTGCTTATATCCCGAGCCGTGCAAAAATATGGAAATCACGCATAAAAAGTATCTTGCCCTGCTGCGTAAACTACGTGAAATAAAAGGTGTTAAAAGGGTGTTTATCCGTTCCGGAATACGTTTTGATTATCTGATAAATGACAAGGATGACGAGTTCTTTTATGAACTCTGCAAATACCACGTAAGCGGACAATTAAAGGTCGCGCCGGAGCACGTCAGCGACAATGTGCTCAAGTACATGGGTAAACCCGAAAACAAGGTGTTCAACAGATTTTCGGACAAGTTCTATGAAATAAACAAAAAGATTGGTAAAAAACAGTATCTTGTACCGTATCTGATGTCGAGCCACCCCGGCAGTACGCTGCGTGACGCGATAAATCTTGCCGTATATTTGCATGAGCATAATATCAATCCGCAGCAAGTACAGGATTTTTATCCGACACCGGGGACAATTTCAACGTGTATGTTTTATACGGGAATTGACCCGTTTACGATGAAAAAAGTATTTGTACCGAAAACCGCGCACGAAAAGGCATTGCAGAGAGCGCTTTTGCAATATAGAAATCCTGATAACTATAAGCTGGTATACGAAGCGCTTACAAAGGCCGGCAGAACTGATTTAATCGGTTATCAGAAAAGATGTCTTATAAGACCGCCTAAGGGCGATATATTATCAAATAATCCAAAGAATAGGAGGAAGGACAATGGCAAAACTTCTGATGGGAAAAGAGGTTTCGGCAAGAATAAAGTCGGAGCTGAAAAAAGAAGTAGAGGAACTGAAAGCAAAAGGAATAAATCCCGGTCTGGCAGTAATTATCGTGGGTGAAGACCCTGCGAGTCAGGTCTACGTACGCAATAAGGAACGCGCATGTGAGGAATGCGGAATATATTCAGAAAAGTACGCGCTTGATGAGAGCACAACACAGGAGGAACTGTTAAAGCTGATTGATGAGCTTAACAAAAAAAGCAGTATTTCAGGTATCCTTGTACAGCTGCCTGTACCAAAGCATATTGATGAAAAGACAATTATTAACGCAATCGACCCGAAAAAGGACGTTGACGCGTTCCATCCCGTAAACGTGGGTAAAATCATGATCGGTGATTATGATTTTGTTCCGTGTACACCTGCCGGTGTTATGGCGCTTATAGAGGAAAGCGGTATTGATATAAACGGCAAGGAATGTGTTGTTGTCGGCAGAAGCAATATAGTCGGCAAGCCGCAGGCAATGCTGCTTCTGCACCGGAACGGTACCGTTACAATATGCCATTCAAAAACAAAAAACCTTGCTCAAAAGACAAAAAATGCCGATATTCTTGTCGCGGCAGTCGGTATTCCGAACTTTATAAAGGGTGATATGATTAAAGAAGGCGCTGTTGTTATTGACGTTGGCATAAACAGACTTGAGAATAAAAAGCTGTGCGGCGACGTTGAATTTGAAAGCGCCAAAAAGGTTGCCGGAGCAATTACTCCCGTACCGGGCGGCGTTGGTCCCATGACAATCGCAATGCTGATGAAAAATACAGTTAAAGCGGCAATAGTGAATAAATAAAATTTGCCGACAGTCTGAACTTATCTGATATCAGATAAGTTTTTTCTGTATGACGGCAGATTTTTTTCACTGTTAAAAGCAAGAACTGCGTTTGTTGAATAATTTACGGCGATGTCAAAATCGGTTATCCTTTCCCCGTCTATCACGCCGCCGTTTATCACAACCTTTGGCTGAAGATATCCCGCGCTTTCGAGAAGCGAGGAAAACGTTTGACCGATAGGGACAAGAAAATTGTTTGCCGGCAGTATATCATCGCCGGAAACGGTCACAATTTTTTTTGTGACAGGTATGCCGGTTTCAAGCGCGTCCGCCGCGTTGCATAACGTTTCGGGCGAAAGGATAATCGCGTTTATATCTGATTTTCCCGTGATTGTTTTTATAAGAATTTCGTCATTGCTCTGCGGATATCTTGCCTTTAGCATATAAAGCTGAACTTTTTTATTATATCTCAAATGATACTTGAAATCATAGTAGGTCTTTTTTGTGTCGTTTTCAACAGCTATATATGCTTTTTTTGCGCCTGTTATACGCATTGCGATATCAAGCCCTTTCAATATCTTTACGGCATTTCCTTTTGCGGACATCTGCGGTGATGATACATAGGGATCACTGTCAAAACAGCATACTATTACGCAGTCCGGAGTCTTTTCTTTGCCGATAAGCACATGCAGAGGTATTCCGTTCCTGCTCTCGCAGACAGCGCCCTCGCGTAAAAGCCATAATGTTTCGCGTGTTGTAAGCTCTGATTTTGAAGGCGGCAAAAATTCACATTTGTTATACAGCATATCATTTTCAACGGCAATCGTGTCTTCTGATACCGATACAACCTTACCTGACACGCTGCTTATGACAGGTACGGAATTAAAACTTGTCATATCGGCAATTTTCTGACCGAGCATAATGATGTCGTTTTCTTTAATCAGCGGACTAAGTGTAAGACCGCCTTGCTTTAAGCTGTAAAAATGCATAGGTGACGGCAATGGCGCATTAATATTTGCTGTCATGGAGAAGCCATTGTGCTTTTTATATTTTTTTGCGCCGGCAAAAGAAATAGGCATATATCCGCAGCCTCCTTTGATAGTAATACTCATATACTGATTTTACCACATCATACGGTAAAATGCAAACTTATAAATATTACTGTAAATCTATTGAAAAAAATAAAAAAATAGTGTATAATGAGTAATAATGTACCAAAATGTAAGGTGGGATTTTCATGAAAAGAATTGCGGTAATTCCAAATAACGGTAAAGACCTCGGACTTGTCAGCACAAAACGTCTTGTTGAGTTTCTCAATGATAAGGCTCAAGTATATATGGATGAGGCTTACAGCGTTCTTGGCATGAATGTTAAGTATGTTTCGCCGTGCGATATTTATAATAATGCGGATTATGCCGTTGTGCTCGGCGGTGACGGTACAATTTTGCAGAGAGCGGCGGAATGCGCGAAGAGAAAAATCCCGATACTTGGAATTAATATGGGCAAGATTGGTTTTATGACCGAAATTGAACTTGATGATATGGAAAAAGCTCTGTCAAAGCTTATCAATAACGATTTCACTATAGAGAAGCGAATGATGATAAAAGCGGAAATCATACGCGATAATAAGGTACAGCTCGCGTTCCATGCGTTAAATGATGTCGTTGTGTCAAAGTCTATCGGTGAAAAGCTCATTTGTATCGAGCTTTTAACAGACGGCGAGGAAGTAAACAGATATACTGCCGACGGACTTATTATAGCAACGCCTACCGGCTCAACAGGGTACTCAATTTCAGCCGGCGGTCCTGTGGTAGACCCGTGTATGAGATTGTTTGTCGCAACGCCTATATGCGCGCATATGCTTGCCGTAAGGAGCGCCGTGCTTTCATCGGGCAAGGCAATGCAGGTTCATCTTGACAGTGAATACGGCGGTCCGGATGCGGTTGTGACAGCTGACGGTGATATTCAGGGCTACATAAAGGATACGGATGAGGTTGTTATCACAGAATCAGAATATGATTTTGAGCTTATAAAGATTGGCAATCAGTCATTTTACGATACACTGATAAAGAAATTATCTTAATTGACGGGAGGTTTTTGGTGTGAAATACAGACGACAGGGACAAATTCTGAAAATTATACATGAACAGAATATAAAAACGCATGAGCAGCTTATCGGCGAGCTTCATAAAAATGGTTTCAATGTCACACAGGCCACCGTTTCAAGAGATATAAAAGAGCTTGGACTTATAAAAATACCGATTCCCGGCGGCGGAAGCGTTTATTCTTCTTCAAGCGATATTCCGGAGGAATTGGACAGAAGAATAAATATGATAACGGACACTGTACGAAGTGTTGAATATGCAATGAATAATGTGGTTGTCAAAACGTATCCGGGTATGGCATCGGCTGTTGCCGCGTCGGTTGACTCGTCGATGAGAGGCGACTTTCTCGGCTCGATAGCCGGTGATGATACACTTCTTATCATAACCTCTACAGAGGAAAAGGCGGCGGAGATAACCGATAGGCTCAGAAAACTTTTTCGCTAAAAGGAGATTGACATGTTAAATCATCTTTCTATTAAAAATGTTGCTGTTATAGATAAGCTTGATGTGGATTTTCATGACGGCGTAAGCGTGCTGACAGGTGAAACAGGCGCCGGCAAGTCGATTATTATAGACTCTATAAATATGATTCTTGGCGACAGGGCAAATAAGGAGCTTGTACGATACGGTACCGATAAAGCGGTTGTACAGGCTGTGTTTGACGCGCCCGAAAGTATTAAGGGCATACTTGCGGATAATGATATAGACGCCGAGGACGATGAAATTATAATCACAAGACAGCTCACAAAAGAAGGTAAAAGTTCCGCGCGTATAAACGGAATGGCTGTAACATTGAATATACTGCGTGAAATATCGGATTGCCTTATAAACATACACGGTCAGCATGATAATCAGGCGCTTCTGACACCGGCAAGACACGTTGCTTTTCTCGACGCGTATGCCGGAAATGAGGAATATATAAATTTGTACAAGGAAATATTAAGGGAAAAACACAGTATCGAAAAAAAACTTGCCTCATTTGAAATGGATGAGAAGGAAAAGATGCAAAAAATTGACTTGCTTGAATATCAGGTGAATGAAATAAAAAAAGCGTCGCTTGTAAAGGGCGAGGATGATGACCTCAGGGAACAGCGCGAGATATATGCAAATGCGGAACAGATAACAAATTCAGTAAATGAAGCGTATCAGAACATATACAGCGGCGATGAGGTACAGTCGGCTTATGACGGTGTCAGTATTGCGGTTGATGCCCTGTCAAAGATAAGCGACCTTAATCCAAAACTCAAGGAAATGTATGATTCATTGAATACGGTTATGTATTCGATGGAGGATACCGCGCATGAGCTGAAGGAATTCGGTGACAGTGTCGAGTTCGATGAACAGACGCTTAACGATATAGAAGAACGTCTTGACCTTATATCAAAACTCAAGAGGAAGTATGGCGGCAGTATTGAAGCTATACTTGAATACCTTAAAAAGGCGGAAAGCGACCTTAATGATATAAAGCTTGGCGATGAAAAAACGAATGAGCTTAAAGCGGAGCTTGAAGCTGTAAACGCGAAACTTACCGCAAAGGGCAACGAGCTTTCAAAAAGCCGCGTGAATGCGGCGCGTATTCTTGAAAAAGAAATAGAAAACGCCCTGCATGAGCTTAATATGGAAAAGTCAAAATTCAAGGTGAATGTTGAATGTACAGATACATTTTTCGACAATGGTATGGACAGGGTGGAATTTCTTATAACCGCCAATCCGGGCGAACCGCTGAAGCCTCTTGTAAAGATTGCGTCCGGCGGCGAATTGTCAAGGGTAATGCTGGCTATTAAGTCTATTCTGGCGGATACTGACGGCGTGGATACAATGATATTTGATGAAATAGACACAGGCGTATCGGGCAGAGCGGCAATGAGTATCGCAAAAAAATTGTCCGCAATAGGCAAAAGAAAACAGGTTATTTGTATAACGCATCTGCCGCAGCTTGCCGCGGCGGCGGATAATCATTATCTGATAAATAAAAATACAGATGGTGACATGGCATCAACAACTCTTACAGAGCTTGACGCTGAGGGCAGAGAGCTTGAACTGGCAAGAATTATCGACGGCGGTGAAGTCAGCGAGCTGGCGCTTAACCATGCAAAGCAAATGCTTGAAAATGCGAGGAATGATATGTAGTTTATCGGAGGCATAGCAGATGAAATCAAAATCAATGAAAGAATCATTTTCTGTACTGGCACAGCTTGTACTGCCGATGCAGGCGAATCCGGCAGGTAATGTGCATGGCGGCGAGATAATGAAAATGATGGACAGCGCGGCAGGTGTCGCGTCGCAGAAACACGCGCAGACAAATTGCGTGACGGCAAGGGTAGAGGAGCTTAATTTTAAGAAACCTGTCCATGTCGGCGAGCTTGTGACGTGTAAGTCGCAGGTCATATATGCGGGACATTCATCAATGGAGGTTTTTGTAACGGTTGAGTCGGAAAATACCATGAGCGGAGAAAAGAAAATCGCGCTGACAGCCTTTTTTACAATGGTATCTGTCGATAAAAACGGAAAACCGTCGCAGGTTCCTAAACTTACGTATGATGAAAATAATGCCTATGAAATAAAACTTTACCATGAGGGCGAAAAAAGACATAATATGCATAATGGCAGAAAAAACTGACACACGATTTATGTTGCAATTTGAATCAGTCTGTGCTATAATAGTCAGGCAGCTTTGAGAAAAGGAGAATTTATATGCCGGAGAAAAATACAAAGACTCTTGCGCAGAATAAAAAAGCGCGTCATGAGTATTTTATAATCGAAACAATAGAAGCCGGCATTGAATTAGCCGGCACGGAGGTTAAATCCGCGAGACAGGGCAAGGTTAATCTTACTGACGCGTATGCGTCGGTTAAGAATGGGGAAGTATTTATAAAGCAAATGAATATAAGCCCGTTTGAGAAGGGTAATATATTTAACCGCGACCCGCTCCGTGACAGAAAACTTCTTCTGCATAAAAAGGAAATATTGAAACTTACAAACCAATTGCAGCAGGACGGAATGGCGCTTATACCGCTTGCCATATATCTGAAAGGCTCATTGGTTAAAGTATCTCTTGCTGTTGCAAAGGGTAAGAAGCTGTATGATAAACGCGCGGATATCGCAAAGAAAGACGCAAAACGTAATATCGAACGTACATTAAAGAGCAACAGCAGATATTAATATACGGGGGTGCAATGGTTTCGACGGGGATGCTGAAGCCTGAGCAGCGAGTAGTGTTGAGTACCACTTAAATCGGCTCAAACTTTAAATATAAACGCTAACGATACAGAATTAGCTTACGCTGCCTAATTGCGGCGTTGTCTCCTCCGCGTTTACCGCGGCGCGGGGCAAGGCATAATATCAGCGGTGAACGTGAGTTAAGGACTGTCCTGACCTTTTCCATGATTTAAGGACTACCGATAATATAGCTTTGGTTATGAAGCGGTATTAAAGGGATTTTTAATCATAACCTGCACTCGGAGAAGCTTGGGTGAATGTGTTTTCGGACAGGAGTTCGATTCTCCTCACCTCCACCAATTAATTTCACATCGCGAAAGCGATGTGATTTTTTTTTAGATTATACTTGAA
>CAZWLT010000043.1:0-11713 GCA_964634915.1 uncultured Clostridium sp.
CGTACAGAATTGATTTGTGTATAAAATAAGGGTTTGGAATAATTTCCAAACCCTTATTTGCCTGATTTTAATTAACCGAAATATCTCTTTAAAAGTCCCTCGAGCGCTTTGCCGTGTCTTGCCTCGTCGCGCGCCATTTCATGCACGGTATCGTGGATTGCGTCAAGACCGTTCTTTTTAGCGCATGCCGCAAGGTCGAACTTACCGGCCGTTGCGCCGTACTCACAGTCAACTCTCCATTTAAGATTATCCTTCGTTGTCGCCTTCATATTCGGCTCAAGATCCTCGCCCAAAAGCTCCGCGAACTTTGAAGCGTGCTCCGCTTCCTCATAAGCCGCCTTTTCCCAGTAAAGACCGATTTCCGGATAACCCTCGCGGTGAGCAATTCTCGCCATGCACAGATACATACCTACCTCGGCGCACTCGCCGTCAAAGTTAGCCTTAAGCTGGTCGAAGATATATTTCTTATCCTCGTCGGAAATATCGGCGTTGTTCTTTACGGTTTTTGCGTAAACGCCGTATTCGTGCTCGGCCGCAAGCTTCATTTCGCCCTCAACCTTCTTGAACTTCTCGCCCGGCACATTACAGACGGGACATTTCTCCGGCGGATTATCGCCCTCATAAACATAACCGCATACTGGACATACATACTTTGCCATAATTTTTTCCTCCTTAAAATACATTTAATTATTATGACAGCACTGTTTGCATATACCGTAGAAAACAAGCGATGTTTTCTCAACTACGGCATGCAAATTTTCCGCTGCCTTTTTTTCAATATTCTCTATACCGCCTGCATGGACATCAAAAATCTTGCCGCACTTCCTGCACACAAAATGATGATGCTTATCTACAAATCCATCAAAATGCTCCTTATCTGAAGTTATCTGAATTTTGATAATATCTCCATTCTCCACAAGCTGTGCAAGATTCCTGTATACAGTTCCAAGACTTATATTAGGAAACTCCTTACGAAGATTTTTATAGAGCCAATCGGCAGACGGATGCGAGTCTGTACTACGAAGCAGCGCAAGCAAGGCTTCACGCTGTTTTGAATAGTTCATTTAACCCACCTCCGCAATCAATAATAGTAACCATTACTGATTTTGTAATTTAAGTATAGCAGATATATTACCGTTTGTCAATACATTTTCTCAAGTATTTTTATGTAAATAATTTAAATTTTTTTATAAATGTCATTTAATAAACAAAATATTGAAAAAGAATATATTTTATGATAAAATACCAATATCAAAATAAAACGAGGTAATGCATATGCTTGCGGTTGAAAGAAGAAACAGAATTGAACAAATAATAAATAAGGAAGGCAGTGTGCTTGTTGTAGAGCTTGCGAAGCAGTTCGAGGTTACAACAGAAACAATACGCGGCGACTTGGAAAAACTGGAAAAGCAAGGCGTTCTTGTGCGTACATACGGCGGCGCGACACTTGTTGACAACAGCGAAATCGAGCTTGCCATAACAGAACGCGACACTATAAATTATGAGGGAAAACAGCGTATCGGCAAATATGCCGCGAACCTTATTAAGGATGGCGAAACAATCTTCCTTGACGCGAGCACATCTGCATGGCATCTTGCAAGATACATAAAGGGCAAACGCGGTATAACTGTTATCACAAACGCGGAAAAGATTGTAAGCGAGCTTTCAAGCTGCGACCACATACATACCGTATGTATCGGCGGAGAGCTTACCCCAAGGAATATGTCATTTGTGGGAAGAGTTGCTGAAAAGACTATACTTGACAATTACTATGCAAACAAATTTTTCTTCTCGTGCAAGGGGGTTACGCTCGGACGCGGACTTGTGGACTCAAGCGAGGGTGAGGCTGAAATCAAAAAAGCAATGCTTTCATGCAGTGAATCTGCAATATTCCTTTGCGACAAGAATAAAATCGGTAAGCTCGGTGTACCGCGTATTTCCGAATTGGAAAATATCGACTGCTTCATAACCGACGCGCAGCTTACTGACGAATGGAAACAGGAGCTTGCCCGAAAAGACGTAAAGGTTGTTATAGTTGAAAAATAATAAAAATGAATAAAATAAGGACAATAAGGGGGAAATAATTCTACCGATAATATTGGCGTTTTGCGGCGAAAAGTTCGTCCCGATGTTTGGAGCGCGCACCGTCACGGCAAGGCGTTTGAAATACCCCAAGCGCGGTAAGCGGAGTATGCGCAAACGCGCAGGCGAGGAATAAGCCGTCCATTGTGACGGTTCCGAGCATGAACTATATTGCGGTTCGAGGAAAAGGCAATCCCAACGCGGAGGACGGCGAGTATGATGTTGGCAAATACATTAATCCAAATGCCGTTACCGCATCATCTCTTATCTTGTAATAAATCCGCATATATTCCCAACCGCTTTTTTTGCCTCCGGCAAAATAGGTATAATAACCCAGTCGTGGCATAAGCCGATACCGTCTGTTCTTTCAAGAGGCACATTGTATTTTGTTATACTTTCCGCCAATTCATCCATATACGGATAATATATCTCATTTGTTCCGCAATAAATCTGCGTCGGCGGAAAATTACTGTAATCATTGCCTATCATACTGAATTCCGCGCTGCTCTCTTTAACCCATAATTTTTTTACAATGTCCTGCGTTTTAACTGACAATATAAGGTCAAGGTCTTCCATTTCAAGCATTTTCTTTCTGTTATCCCTGCCCTTTACCGGCGGTGAAATTAACACGATTCCCTTCGGCTTTTTATCTGTGCTGCGGCACATACTTACAGAAAGCATTGCGCCGGCGCTATCTCCTACAACTGTAATATTTTCCGAAGAATGTTCTTCGAGAACTTTTGCATACGCTTTATTTGTCCAATCCTCCGACTCCTTCATGGATGACTCGGGAGCAAGCGGATAAAACGGCATATACATTGCCGCGCCGGTCTTTTTTATGAGCTTTGCGGCTGTTTTGAAATGCAGCGGAGTCGCGCACATTATTCCGCCGCCGCCGTGCATGAAAAATATTACGTTTTCATTTGCGCCGTTTTTCGGCTCTATTTTAAAAATTAATCTGCCTTCAAACGGGATTTTTTTGACCTTAAAATCCTTATACATAAATTCCGGAATATCTTCTATACGATACTTTTCATAAAGAATTTTAATCATTTTTTCCTCAGGAATATCATACAGCTGTTTTATATTCATTTTCTTTATAATATTTTTAACAAGTAATTTATAAGTTAAGCTCATTTTTACCTCCATACCCAAAAGGGACAAGCCTTATGGATTGTCCCTTCGATAGTCATTATTATAATTATATCATAATTACATCAATCCGACAAGGTTTTTACGCTTAATCTTTTTTGATGCGGTCTTTTCAAACTCATTATCTCTTATAACAAGACCGTGAATTTGTTTTGGCTGCGGCAAGGTTAAATTGACATTATCAATCTCCTCCTGCAATTCCTGCTCTGTGTTAGTGAATTTATAGTCGGGATTAGGATAAATTTCCGCTGTTATAACACCATCTTTTGCATATATAACAATTTCCTGTATCTTTTCGGCATTTGCAAATTTGTTTTCCAGTTCCTCGGGAGAAACATTCTCGCCGTTATCAAGAATAATAAGATTTTTCTTGCGTCCGCTTATGAACACATAATTATCCTTTACATATCCGAGGTCGCCTGTCATCATCCAGCCGTCAGGCGTAAGCGCTTTCGCGGTTTCCTCGGGATTTTTATAATATCCCATCATAATTGACGGACCCTTTGCCCAGATTTCACCGTCAACAATTTTAACCTCACAGCCCGGAATAATTCTTCCGACCGATTCGGGATACGGACAATCCTTTACGCCCGTACTGATTCGCGCGGATGTTTCAGTCATACCGTAACCCTGCGCGGCTTCAATACCAAACTCCTTATATCCCTTTATAATCTCAGGACTCAGATATGCGCCGCCGACATAAAGTATGCTGAAATTCTCGCCGAACATTTCACGTCCTATTGCAAGCTTATCCGGATTTTTCTTAGCCTCCGCGCGCATTTTGTTAAGTATAGACGCCGCAATCATCGGTACAAAGGTTGTCTGCACAGGCTGATATGCTTTAAGATTTTTCGGAATACGCATAAGCGAATCATTTACACATAAAATTCTTCCGTACCACAGCGTTGAAAGAATGTCGCATGTAAGGCAGAAAATGTGATGAATCGGCAATAACGTCATACGTTTATCACCATGATATCCCAAGTCCGGCTCACATGTCGCGTTATCAGTCATGTTTGCATGACTGAGCATTACACCCTTGCTCTGTCCGGTTGTTCCTGATGTAAATATAATAGTCGCCATGGATTTCGGGTCAATATCGCCGGTTGGCGCTTTGCCCCTGTTTTCATCTAATATCTGTGAAAGAGCTGTCGCGCCGTCATATTCCTTATGTAAATGTATGAAATATTTTACTCCGGGACAAAGTTTTTTTAATTCCTCAAGACAATCTTCCCGCTTGTCATCAAAAAATACAACCTCCGAATCGGAGCGATTAATTTCATCTGCCAGCGCTTCCGCGCCGTTGCTGACATTTAACGGAACCGCGACATTTCCGCCTGTCACCGTGCCAAAAAATGCCGCTATAAACTCATAGCTTGTCGCGCCGAACAATGCCGCGTGAACAGTATCATTAAATTTATCTTTCAGCCATACCGCCACCGCGTCTGAATCGCATTTTAATTCATTAAAACTTTTGTCCGTAAACTCTTTTTTGACTCTTGTTCTCAGAAACGGCTCATCGCCAAATCTTTCCGATGCCGTATAAACAAGGTCACGTATTGTTTTTATCCTGTTTCTGTCGAACTGCTCCATCATGCGCATCCCTCCAGATATGTTATAAGCTCTGCGACAGTTCTGCTCTGCGATGCTTTTTCTTCCTCGATTTCGATATCAAATTCATCTTCAATATCACCCAGCATACACATGAAGTCATATGAATTAAATCCAAGATCCTCAGAAAAACGCGCATCGGGAACGATTTCGTTATCCTCAACCTCCACATAATTCTTTATAAGCTCTTTTAACTGTTCCAACATTGTTGTTACCTCCTTGTTATCATACCATGTCCATTATTTCCTGTATTGTTGAATTCGGATTTTCGATACTTCTGAAAAGCACCCTGCCGATATAATAATATAAGAATTCGATTTCCTGCGGAGTCGCCAGCTCAGTCATATATCCGAAGTGGAAGTTCAGGCCTCCGTCAGTGGGGCGGTGCATTGCAGTGATATACATCGGCTGCGGCTGTCTGCCGCTTGAATACCAGTAGTTCTTATACGGTATACCGTGAAGATACGGCACAATACTCTTGAGTGTTGCCGGCTGATATGTAAATCCTACACTTTCATATCCCTCACCCGGACCTATGCCGTAAACCTCTCTCTGTTTTCTGTAAAAGCTTATCGGGCCATATTCAGAATGTTTGAAAAGCTCATTCTGAGCATCATCAATCTTCTTCATTGCCTCAAGAACTGTATCATCAGGTTCAACAATCGTTCTAAGCGTCATGCAGTGCATTCTTACGCCGCCGCATTTTTTTGCAAGCACCGTTGACCGCCTTGAAATAAAGTCCTTGATACAAATATCCTTTTCATTATTATTGAACTTGGAAAGAACTGTACGCAAGCCATGTATAAGCAGCACACTTACAGGGAATCCATGCTCCTCGCAGAAATTCACAAGCTTCATTGTCGAGTCGGCTTCAAGCTCATATGTAATGGTATTACCCTTTGCGTCGCTTGATGCAAGCAATGCCGCGCGCATATCGGGCTTACCCTTTTCACGTCTTTGCGTCATAAGTCTGCCCGGTCCCGTAAAATCTGTATAAATCGGCTCAGGACGACTGAATTGTTCCATCCAGTATGCTTCGTCACGAGCCCTTTTCTTGCTGCCGTTTTGATATTCAAGCTCCTTTTTGAGCGCCTCAATATATGAAGTCATAGGTTTTGGATAAGGAAGATCATACATAAGATGACAATAAATATCCATTACGTCACGCGTAAAGGTTACAATTGAGCCCGCGTCCATAGTCATATGATGGGCGTTCATGTAATAACCGCTGTAGCCTTCGGGCAAATCCACAAGCACAATACGTGAAAGCGGTCCGCCGAATGTGTCAAACGGCTGACTTGTCCATCCGTCAAATACCTTTCGGATTTTGTCCTGACTCCATTCCTTGAAATCGTAGTATTCAAAATACTGATTTTCATAAGGCACAACATACTGCCATATCTGACCTGTTTCAGGCTCTTTCCACATTCTCAGCCTCATTGTTTCACAACGCTCAATCGCGCGATTAAGCGCTTCGCGAAGCGCCGCCTGATTGATATTCATCTGTAAATAACGTCCTGTGCCCATGTTTACAATTTCATGCGTAGGGCTCAGTGAAATTGTATACAAATGAAGCATTTCCGCCTCCGTAAGCGGATAACAATCACGTTTTATTCCACCTATGATTTTTTCCATAATACCATCTGTCCTTTCCTGAATAAGCTTCATTTTTTCCCTATTTTAAGTGTATCACATACTTCGCTCTAATGTCAATAAAAAATCAACACTTTCAAAAGAATTGTCGGATTAAAGATTTTCCTATCCGTTTTTATGGATACATTCAATAACATACTGCTCCAACGCTGTCCAATCCTCGCATCTTCCCTCTTTTACAGACAGGTCAATCTCGGCAACACGTCTTACCATCCACACAAGCGAATCCTCGCTAAAACCTCTCGCGCTGTCAATATATTTACGCGCGATAAACGGCGTAACGCCTAACTCCGATGCGATTTCTCCCTGCGGCGCGCCCTGCATGAGCTTGGCATGGAGCATTTTTTCAAATGTCGCAAACATAAGATACATCAGCGTAAACGCGTTTTCTCTGACCGTCTTTAAATCAGACAACGTCTCAAGCGCTTTTTTTGTATTACCCGCCATTATTGCGTCTGTCAGCTCAAACACAATTACCTGCATGGACTTTGAAACCACGCGGTCAATGTCGCTTTTATAAATCTCATCACCGCAGAAATCCAGCAGCTTTTGCAGCTCATGATTTATATTATTCAGTCCGGGGTCACACAGTGTTATAAGATAATACGCATTTTCCTTCGGCATCTTTTTCTTCGCGTTAAGACATTGCTTGACAACCCATGTCACTAAATCCGCGTCACTGAGATAGTTGAATTCGATAACCGTTCCGGCTTTAGCTGCCGCCTTATATAACGCGCTTCTTTTATCCACATCTGTTTCATCGAATATAACAACGGTATCATCTGAAATACGTTTGAATTTTTCAGACCAGAATTCTTTTTTTTCTTCTGTGCTTGCCTCGGCAGGTGTCGGTTTCTTTAAAGAAAAAATACCGCTGTCCTTTATGTGTATCAGCTTTTTATCCGTCATCATCGGAAAGCTTTCCCACGCGTCATCATATTCAGAAAACGGAACATCGCTGCCCTCTATCTTTATATGATTGAATTCGGGAAATCCTCCGTCCGGCACACAATCCGCCACGCGTTTAACATATGTTTCACGCAAAAATTCCTCCTCGCCATAAAACACATACATTGGCTGTAAAATGCCGTCTTTAAGCTGTTGTTTCAGTTTTATCAGTCCGTCATCCGACTTCTTTTTCGCAGCCATAGCCTATTCCTTTCTGTCTAATTTATCTATTTCCACATTACCGTCTTTTCCAACGGTAAAACGCACATCGCCGTCATAATCTGTACGATAAAGTTCTGTATCTTTAAGATTTTCTATCACTTCATCATCAGGAAGGTCATACGGATTATCCTCGCCAACACTTATTACCGAATACCGCGGAGTCACTGTTTCAATCCACTCACGGCTTGTAGACGTCTTTGAGCCATGATGCGCAACTTTAAGTAAATCCGCATGCGGTACTTTGCCGTTATCAAGCAAACAATGCTCCGCGAATTTCGTCATATCACCTGTAAACATTGCTGAAAAGTCACCGTATTCTACGTAATACACATACGACGTGTCATTTTCATCATCGCTTATCGCAGTTTTGACTGTCGGCGGTATTATATGTATTTTCATACCATTATTGTATGTTAAAAGTGTTTCCTCGGATATGTAATGAATTGCGGTACCGTTATCGCGCGCGGCGTTTTCAAGCGCCAATCTCCATTCACTGCCCTCCATATTGTCCGGCATAAATACATTCCTTACCTTTATGTTCTCCATTGCGGCTATAATTCCCTGCACATGGTCCTTATGATAATGACTCACAAAAGCGCTGTCAACCGCGGATATGCCCTCCGAATACAAATATTCAAGATATACCTTTTCACCGGGATTATAATCAGAATACGCGTTACCTCCGCCGCCGTCAATTAATACGTTAAATCTGTGCGGCGCTCTTATAAGCGCTCCGTCGCCTTGTCCGACATTCACAAAGGTTATCTCTATCTTATTAAATCCTGATATTTCATTAACCGCAACCGATACCATCAGCGCCGCCGCGACAAACAAAGCTATTTTTGCATGGGTTTTCTTATTCTTTATATATTTTATAACCGCCGCCGTTATTAGCATATATATAATAAGAAATAATACGTCCGGTTTCGGTAAAGAAAATCGCAAAAACGCAATTTTATCTATAACTATCGGTATGTATTTAATTATAAACAGCATGCAGTCCGCCGCCTGCTTTACCAAAGGCGCCGTATTGAAAAGAGCAAACATTCCTATAAGCAGCGGCGACAGTACAAGAATTACTCCCACGCACGGTATCATTACAAACGATACGAGTATCGAATACACAGACACATTGTTGAAAAAGTATGCTGTAATCGGTATAAGCCCGATTGTACATATCAACCCTATTGCGACGGACCGCCGGACATATTTGAATTTAATAAATTTCAATCTGCCGTATACGCTGTCATAAAAATAGTATATCAATACGCTTGACAGCATTGACATCACAAATCCCGTGTCGAAATATACAAGCGGATTGATAACTCCCATTATGAGCGCCGTAATACCTAATACGTCAAGAAAATATATACGTCCGAGAAATCTTTTCCCAAGTCTTAACAGCGCGAACATTATGCACAGCTTTACAAATACATTATTTGAGAAATTGAATAACGCATATATAATAAGAAGAAACACGATTATTATATCACGTTTTTTCCTTCCGACAGCTCCCAAAAGCGCCGTTATAACCGACAGAAAAAGCATCACATGCAAAAATGCCGGATAATAGAAACGTTTAAGTCCTGTTCTGATTAATATCTTATTGAAATCGTCGGAAAATTCCTTTTTATTTCCTGTCAATACCGCCTTCATTATTGCGGCATAATCACCCTTATAGTGTTTTTCTATAGTTTCCGCCGCAAAATTTTTTACAGCCAATGATAGTGAATAAGGCGAATAATCGTTTATTTCATAATCTGCCTTATTGACTTTGGATGAATACATCTTGAAAAATATACTTTTACTCTTATAATACTTGGCATAATCAAAACCGTTTTCATTCATTTTTACAGGCAAAGTTTCAATAAATCCGCTGAAAGTCACCGTATCACCATATCCAAATCCGTCCGGCGCTGTAAGCAGCAGCTTTTCATCAACCTTTTCTTCAGCGTTGTTGTGCAAAACGTCCTTTACTGTTACAGTATACTGCACATTCCCTTCCGATGCGGCAGGTATTTCCGATATACGTCCTGTCAAAGTGACATATCTGCCGACATAATCCGACAGTTTATACCTTTCAATACTCTCACTATAACGGCACAAAACAATACCTGACACCAACGCAAGCATCATAATCAGTATTTTTATATTAAATCTGTGTTTAAAAATCCATTTAATTGTCAATACCATAATTAGGGATATAAAGAATAATATTGCAAATGACGGCGCAATCCGTTCCGAAATATATATCCCAACAGTAAAGAACACAGCTAATCTGATATATTCTACCATATGTATTACACTCCTATATGTTATTATACCAAATATGGGATTTATTTGCAATGATATGTAACTTTTGTAATATTTGTAATACAGTTGTAACATTAAAAGGAGGTAATTTCAATGTCTTTTGACCTGTTCGTGTAATCTTTCTGTAATATTGGAAAACGGTGATTTTTTGCAAATATTGAATTTTTGTTTATTTGTTGTGCATTTTGTCATATAGAATATTTATTTTATGTGCATTATGTACAATATAAACGCTGTTTTTGTTACAAAACGCACATTTATATTACATTTTTATTACAAAAACAATACAATTAAATTAAAAAAAGTGTTGACAAATATATTCATGTGGTGTATAATGCCATTTGTAATCATTTAGAAACATTTCAGAAAAGAAAATGCAAACTAAGTAAAGTTTATGAAATAATCTTTGCTTGTAATATTAGGAGGTTTTATTTTATGAGGAACTTTAAACATTCAATAATCGCTATAATAGCGGTTGCGATGATAAGTTCACTTGCAGCAGCGCAGGCTGCGGACTTTAAGAATTCAGGAATTGAGAGAGAATTGAGATTAAATGCAGCTTCAGCATCTCAGAGTATTACTATCGCCCAAAAGGATGTTACTGACGCTGTCAAGGGTACAGCGGAAATTTCAACGGAAACTGTTGAAGAAGATCCTGTTACAGAGAGCGAAATTGCCGCAAAGAGCTTTTATCCAATCGGATACGCGGTTGCAGGCGATGGTATTGTGAACGTGAGAGAAACACCATCAGACGAAGCAGCCGTTACAGATCAGATTGAGGTTTGTACAGAAGTTGAAGTTATGGAAAGCTCAGAGGGCTGGTATAAAATTTCATACAGCGGCGGCACAGGCTATGTTTCAAGCGAAACAATCACTCAGGATAAGTCAGTCGCGGAAGAAGCGGAGAAAGGTCTTTCGAATTACAGAATCGCGCAAGTAACACTTGCCGGCGATTCAGTAAGAGTCAGAAAGAGCGCCGGCACAGATGCTGATATAGAAGAAGAACTTTCAGATGGTACTTATGTATATGTCCTTGGAGGTGACGGCGATTTTATAAAGGTTTGCTATGGCGATGACTATAAGGAAGGTTATGTTATAAACACATCACTTCAGTTTACAGGCGAATGGATTGAAAAGGACACAATCGCTCAGAAGCAGAAGGAAATCGCAGACGCAAAGGCTGCTGCCGCAAGAGCAGAAGAAATTGCGCGTCAAAATTCAGAAAAGGCAGGCAAATCAACAGAAAATGTTACTCCTGTTTACTCAACAGAAGGTTCGGCTTTAGGACAGGCTATCGTTAACTCAGCTATGAAGTATCTTGGTGTTCCATATGTATGGGGCGGTACTTCCCCAAGCGGTTTTGACTGCTCCGGTCTTGTACAGTACGTATGTCGCGCGAATGGTATCAATATTGCAAGAGTCGCGGCTGACCAGAGAAACTGCGGCAGTTATGTAAGCCGTGAAAATCTTCAGCCGGGTGATCTTGTATTCTTCGCCAAAGGCGGGAACATTCACCATGTTGGTATATACATCGGTAACGGAAACATGATTCATGCTCCTCAGACAGGTGATGTTGTAAAGATTTCTTCAATTAACACAGAATATCGTATTTCTCAGTACGCAGGTGCTGTAAGAGTATATTAATCAGGTAATATAAAAGGTTGTTTTTAAAAAGCAGGAAAGTTGTAAAATAAAATGACCAAAAAAATTGAACCATATTAAAACCAGTGGT
>CAZWLT010000044.1:0-6740 GCA_964634915.1 uncultured Clostridium sp.
GGTAGTCCTCCTCCACAAGCAAATTAAAATACGAATACCACATTTGCTTGATAAATTCAACCTCTGATATTTCCGCTGTCATCGGCGTATTGATTACCCGTTCCATAAGAGCCGCTACTTTTCTGTGTACTACCTCAAAGCAGCTATAGAGTAGCTTGTCCTTTGAAACAAAATACTTATATATCAATGACTCCGATATTCCCATATATTGAGCGACCTTTTTCGTTGTGAATGAGGACAAACCATGCTCACATACCATTTTCATCGATGCATCTAAAATTTCTGATTTCCTGTCTGAACTTTCCAATGCACCCTCACTTTCTTTTAACCGACATCCTGAGTTCCTGATGTTCGTTTATCACCCCTTCTTTATGTTTTGCTTACATAATAAAATGCTCTACCTATTTCAAATAATATCATAAACTGCAAAAAATGTCAATATCTTATATGTTTTTTGTGTTTGCATATATAATTAACAGCCTTTGGTATAGTCTTTTAATGTTTTCTTTTTTCTCTTGCGTTGTGTACCGAATGCTGTATTTTTTCAAATAACCGGCTGAGTAACAGCAATATCGAAACCGCCGCAACAGAAAATACCGCAAGCAGCAGCAATATCTGTATATTCATACTTTCCAGTCCGAACAATCCCTGAAGGAATACGCAGCTCAGAATAAATCCGGCAATCATACTTGCAATAACAACAATCCTGTACGTGTTCATCGGACGGCTTATCTTATAAAGAATTATCATTCCGACCGCGGACATCAGAATTGTCGCGGTTGTTGAAATAACATCTCTTTCAATATTAAATATCTTACCAAAGCCCGAAAGCAAGCCTATAATAATTGTATTTGTCAGCGCTGACGGCAGCGCTTTCAGCATTACATTTGTCAGGAAATTTCCGCTTATCATCTTCTTATTGGCTTCAAGCGCGAGCAGGAATGCCGGAGCGCCTATTGTGAACATATTTATCAGAGAAACCTGCGCCGGGTCCAGCGGATAACTTATGGCAAAGCACATTGAAATAACCGACATCATAAGCGAGAATATATTTTTAACGAGAAACAAACTCGCGCTTCTTTCAATATTATTAACCACGCGGCGGCCTTCAAGCACAACGCCGGGCATACTCGAAAAATCGGAATCAAGCAGAACAAGCTGCGCAACATTTGCCGCGGCCTCACTGCCGGACTTCATTGCAACAGAACAATCCGCATCCTTGAGCGCAAGCACATCGTTTACACCGTCACCGGTCATGGCAACAGTATACTTTTTACTCTTAAGCGCGTGAACAAGTCTGCGTTTCATTTCCGGAGTAACACGGCCAAAAACGACGTACTTTTCCGCGGCATCCAATATTTCCTCGTCCGTTTCCAGTGTTGACGCATCAATATATAAATCCGCATTTTCGATTTCCGCCTCTTTTGCGACCTCCGAAACCGTTATGGGGTTATCGCCTGAAATAACCTTTATGCAAACACCCTGTTCCACGAAATACCTAAATGTTTCCGCCGCGTTTTCACGTACAGGATTACGGAGCAGAACAAGTCCGAGAGGCGATACCGCCTCCTTCAGACCGTCTTTTGGGATTGGTCCGTTATACGTTCCGAATACGAGCACGCGGAATCCTTTTTTCGAGTTTTCTTCTATTATACTCTTGTATTTTTCGTAATCGTCCCCGAGTACAAATTCAGGCGCGCCGATAATATAGCTTGCGTCACTGAATTCGGCTCCGGAAAATTTATATACGGGTGAAAAAGGCATAACTCTCAGCGCTCTCTTTGTTGCCGGTATCGCAAAATACTCCTTGAGAGCTGTCATAGTGATATTATCCTTTGGCATCGCGGCAACAAAGTTACTCATTGCAATTTTAAATGATTTATCATCCGCGCCGTTAAGCGTTATAAATGAATGCACTTTCATTGTGTTTTCTGTTATCGTTCCTGTTTTATCAACACAGAGAACATTTACTCTCGCGAGAGTTTCAATACATGACATTTCATGCACAAGCACCTTGTTTTTCGCCAGACGCATCGCGCTTATTGCAAGCGCCACGCTTGTAAGCAGATACAATCCCTCCGGAATCATGCCAAGCAGAGCCGCGACCATTGAAGATACGCTATCCGTTAAATTCATACCAAGCATATTATGCTGTTCATAGAATAAAATAATTCCGATTGGTATTATAAGTATTCCGACAATCTTTATAAGAAGATTGATTGACGCAAGCATTTTTGAGCTTTCGCCCTTTTTAGCTTTTTTAGCCTGCGCGGAAAGTCCGGCAATGTACGAGTCATCGCCTACCTCTGTCAGTCTTGCGTGACATTCGCCCGAAACAACAAAGCTGCCGGACATCAGCTTATCGCCGGCTTTTTTAGTTATTTCGTCAGCTTCGCCTGTAAGAAGCGCCTCGTTGACCTGTACCTCTCCGTCAATAACCTCAGCGTCAGCGTATATCTGATTACCGGCTTCAAAGCACGCAATATCATCAAGCACGGCATCCTTGTTATCTACGGTCACTTTTTTGCCGTCACGCACAAGCGTTGCCTTAGGCGCGTTGAGCATATTAAGCTTGTCCAAAACCTTTTTTGAACGTACCTGCTGCACAATACCAATCATAATGTTAGCAAGAATGACCGGCAGAAATGTAAGTCCTCTGTATGCGCCAACCCATACTAAAAGTATTGCCAGCACAAGAAATATAAAGTTGAAATAAGTGAATACATTTCGTATAATAATCTGTTTCAGCGTGACAGAGTTTTTATCTACAGTCTCATTTGAAAAGCCGTTTGACAGCCTTTCCTTAACCTGTTCGCTGTCAAGACCCTTGCAAGGCTCCGCCATAACGCGATGAACCATTTTCTTTTTATCTGACATAACATTTTATCCTTTCAGATTTACTACTATCATTTTATATTAAATACTGATTTATGTCAATATTTTCAAAAGAAAACTTGTCTGAAGCCTAACGTAACATATGTTATGCGGCCTTAATAATTCCATATTTAATTTTTATTCGTTCAAGCTTTGTAAGCATCGGCTGCGCAATAAGATACAGAAATACAAACACGCTTACGGCATGTATCGCGTCGAAAGGTATTCCCATCGCGTAGGTTGTAATCAGCATTTCCCATGTAATTTCCGTCTGATACATAAAAATTGATGATAAATTCATTATACCGCCATATACAAAAAAAGTAATAATCGCGCCTATAGCGGCAATATATATTTTCCGGCACGGGATTAAACGAAAAACAGCTCCGGAAATAAATCCGCCCATACCCATTGCAAGCATTTGCCACGGAGTCCATGGTCCCTGTCCGAAAAAGAAATTTGAAACAAACGCTGTGACCGCGCCGACAAGAAAACCCGTTTCGCCTCCAAACGCGATTCCCGAAATCATAATCACCGCCATGACAGGCTTCACCTGCGGCACCATGAAGAATACCGTTCTTGACGCTGCCGCAACCGCGCATAATACCGATACAACCACCACTTCGCGCGCTTTGGGTTTTCGACCCTCAAAAAGCAGAAAAAACGGTATCATTGTTTCCGCGATTATGAGCATGGAAATTATATAATATTTTCTGTCCCCCAATACAAACATTCCAAACAGAACGGTGCAGGGAATTATTATAAGCATTGCAATAAGCATGACTATATTTATTGCTTTATATTTCCTTTCCGTTCCCGATACGCGGAATTTATCATTTTTAAAAAATAAACGCCAATTGGTTTTAGTGTCCCTTTTGACAGTGTCATCATCGGTAAAATCCAATGTTATATCATTCTTTTTTTCACTTGGCGCGCGCGCGCCGAGTGAATTAATTATATCTTCAACGCTCACGGCATGCTCTATTATATTCTTCGCCATTCTTGCCGCCGGTGTAGTATAAAAGCTGTTGTTTTCAAAAAAATCACGCGTTTCGCCGTCTGCGGCTATATTGCCGTCAAAAAACATTCCGCACCTGTCCGCGCACATGACACAGAATTCTGTGTCATGACTTACCAGAATTACTGTTATGCCCTGCTTCTTTAAATTCCGCAAAATAGCGTTGAATGTTATTTTGAATTCCGCGTCAAGACCTTTTGTTGGCTCGTCAAGCAGGAGTATGCCGGGCTTTGTGAGGAGCGCCTTCGCAAGCGCCAATCTTTGCTGTTCGCCGCCGGACAAATCATAAGGATGCCTTTCCATAAGATTTTGCAGCTCGCAAAGCTCGGCGGCATTTTTAGTGTCCCCCCGCATTTCGTCAAGCTCTTCCCTGACTGTGTTTTTCACAAAAAGCGTCTGCGGATTCTGCGGCAGGCTGACCGCTCTCTGATTAAGTGTCACCTTGCCTCTGTACGGCTTATTTATACCTTGTATTAATGATAATGCCGTACTCTTTCCGGCGCCGTTAGAGCCGAGTATGGCGTATATCTCGCCCTTTTTAATTTTTAAATTGAGTCCGCGTATCACATCGGGCAAATCCCTGTTATACCGAAACCACGCATCTTTAATTATGACCGCGTATTCATTATTTTCCGCAAGCGGCTCCCGTTCGATTTTATGTGTCCCCTTCTCCTTGACTGTCTCTTTAAGCCATGCTCGTCCTTCGCCGACGGTAACGGGACATTCCATATTATTTTCAACCGCCGCATAAACGCGCATCGGCGCCGGCATTGCGGCGAACATTCCGTTTTTATTGTCCCTAAGCCACTTGCCGCACTCTGACGCGCCGCCCTCCGTAATTATCTTTCCCTCATCCATTACAACAACTCTGTCCGCCGTCGGCAAAACCGAGGACAGACGTTGTTCGGCGATTATTATTGTTGTGCCGAGTTCATTATTTATTCTGTTTATAAGCGAAAGGAAGTTTTCCGCCGCAATCGGATCAAGCTGCGCTGTCGGTTCATCGAGAATGAGCAGCTTTGGCTCCGTTACCATAACAGACGCAAGATTCAAAAGCTGTTTTTGTCCGCCGGAAAGCTCCGACACTGATTTGTGAAACCAATCATCAATACCGAAAAACGCCGAAATTTCCGCTGTTTTTCCGCGTATTACACTGTTTTCAAATCCAAGATTTTCAAGACCGAACGCAATCTCATGCCAAACCTTGTCCGTTACAATTTGATTATCAGGATTTTGCATAACAAATCCAATCTGTGAGCTTTCACGCCTTAAATCCATTTTATGCGCGTCTTGTCCGTAAAAATAAATTTCGCCCTCCCGCAAGCCATGCGGCATAATAGATTTTTTAATCTGTCTTAAAAGCGTGGTTTTACCGCAGCCGGATTTACCGCAGACAACAATAAATTCACCCTCGCGAACCGAAAGATTAATATCGCTTAAAGCGTGTTTTTCACTTTTCGGATATTTAAAACTTACATTTTTGAATTCAATAATCTTTTCCATTTTCTTTTCTCCGCCACGTCCAAAATACACGGCATAAACATAAGCGCCGCATATAAAATAAAGACAGCCGCCGTATCGCTGCCAAATTCACAGTATATATACGGAAGATACCGGAAATCAAGCAAACCCAGCACCGAAAGGACAATAACACCGCTGCCGCAGCACATTATGTATACCATTGCCATAAGGTCACGGTTATCAAAAACGAATATCGAAAACGATGTCCGACCCTTTAAGCCATATCCGCGGCTTTTCATAGAATCCGCCGTTTCAACAGCATTTTCAAGCGACCATGTTATCATTATCGAAAGTATGTCAGCGCCGTTTTTCAGCTTTTGCTTTATATTTCCGTCAGTCATACTTCTGCCGATACCCTTCCGGGCGTATTTAACCTTTTTTAATTGACTTGCAAATCTCGGCACAAACCGCATTGTCATCGAAAAAATCAATGACAATGACGGTATAATACGTCCGAAGATATATGTTATCTTATCCGTTGTCATAACATTGTTCCAGCATGAAAACCAGTTGACCGAATTTATAAGCATTACTGCCGCCGCAATACCATATACAATTGATTCCAGTGTCAGCGGATTACCTCCCGGAAGATACGCGAGTATTGTCACGCCTGAATGGTTGAACGCCGGATTAATCGCCGCCGTGATAATCATGAGCGGCAGCATATATATAAGATTAAATTTTATCTGTCTGATGCCGTTTAGCCGTATGCTGTATGCCAGTGATGACACAAGCGATATGGCAAGGCATACGGGGTGCATGAATATCATCGAGAATACAATGACAAAACAGAAATATATTAAATTTACAATCGGGTGGTATTCCGCAAAAGTGTCCCTGTTCATTTACGTCCTCCAATCATCAGATAAATACGCGGTTTTATCAAATTACATTCCGTTTCCTATATCCCTGCCAAGGTCGCATGTATACAGCAATTCAACCACATCGCCCGTCCTGAGCTTATACAGAGAGATTCCGTATGACGGGAATTCACCGTTTACCTTATACTCCCAGCCGGAAAGATCGCCGCAGTCAAACTCATACAGGTTATTTATTCCCTCCACGTATACTGAATTGTATGCGGGTGTTTTTGAAAATTCCATATGTATGCTATTCTGCTTTGTGACTTTTTCAAGCACATCAAAAACACTTTCTCCGTCGCTTACAGACACCTCCGTCGGCGGTAAAATCCAGCCGTCCGACGGAACAAACGCTTTTTTTGACTCGTCAAGCTTATCAAGGTTATTATTAATCGTCGCGCAGGAAATTGATATTGTGCATACGTTTTTGTTTTCATTTGTATTTTCATTTGTGTTTTCATTTGTGT
>CAZWLT010000044.1:6840-10237 GCA_964634915.1 uncultured Clostridium sp.
GCTTCGTTATCTGTTCTGTTCTTTATGAGTACAGCCTCGATGACCGCCGCGGCGCAAAATACTGCCGCCAGTACCGCGATAGCGGCTTTATAATTCTTCTTTAAAAATTCAATTACTCGTCCCATAAAATCTCCGCCATCATACGCGCGGTTTCAATTCTTGTTATATTTTTCCGCGGCTCAATCGGATTACATTTAAAATATCCGTTTTTTATGCAGAAAGCTGTTTCCTCTCTCGCCCAGTCCGATACGGTCATACCGTCAGAATAATCGTTCAACACGCTATCCTCCGCCGATATATCCTTACCGACCGCCGCGCATATCCTTGTCATTATGACCATTGCCATTTCACGCGTAAGGTTTTTATCGGGAGCAAATTCATCATCGCTCATTCCGAAAACCAGACCGTACCTTGACGCTGTGGCAACATACTCCCTGTACCACGCGTCCCGCGGCACATCGGCAAACGTATTTTCATCTGTCACCTCAATATTTTGTCTGCTTTGCAAAGCACGTACGGCGATTGACGAAAATTCCGCCCTCGTAATAAGGTTATCCGGATCAAATATACCCTCGCTTCTGCCGCCCATAACATCATTTGACTTCAGAAATTCAAGATATTTAACATCATCCGCCGATATATCAAGAAAACCGGTGTTTCCATTCTTACTTTCCGTGTCTGTCATATCGTAAAGAAAATTTTCTCCGTTTTTATATCTTTTCAGCGCTGTCAGCGCGCAAGCGCCCTGTTCAGTCGCCATGAGGTTCTCTCCGCCGCCCTTTTCATGCTCAAACATTCCGTCTTTATAATATGTCATAAGCTCGGCTTCGTATTTGTCTGTACTCTGACCTGTCGCGCACATTGCGATCAACGCCTGTGACGCGCTTTCAGAGGTTATTATCCGCTGCGATTCAAGATAATCGGTTGCTTTCGTTATTGCGCTTGCCGCTCTTTCATCGCCGGCATAATTTGCCAATGACTGCATAACCATTGCGGTAACGTCAATATCTGAATTGTCAGACAATCCAAAGCCGCCGTCGCTATGCTGTCTTTCAAGAATATAGTCCAGATATTTTCCTCTTAATTCCGAAGCGTAATTTTTACTGTCCAGCGCCAACAGCGCATATACCGCGCCATTTATTCCTTGTGATACTACCTTATCAAAATCCTGCAGATATTCCGCCGCGCAAGCCGCGTTATAACCGATTGAAGAAAGCGCAAGGGTAATTCTTGAATAATCCGTATAACGTCTCGCGCCGCCCTCGTCAACATATTTTGCCGCATTCTGTCTGTACTTATCGTAGTATCCGTCCGGCACATCATATCCGTTACGCGCGAGTGCAATCACTGTCCATTCACCGCCTATCGAGCTTACCGACGGTTCGGTTACATTCTCAATCAGCTTTTCGCAGACAGCGTCAAGAGCATCTGTATTATCCTGCGCATACGCAGGTATAAAACTCATAAGCAGTGTAATTACCAATGCATATATCGCGGTTTTTCTCATTTTAAATCAGCTCCCAAATCACATGTATACAATAATTTAATTACGTCGCCCTTCCGCGCCGCGTACTGATCCATAGGCACATCGGGAAAAATCCCGTTCACACTGTACATCCAGCCGGACAACGGTCCGCACGAAAACTCAGACAGATTATTTACGCCCGAAATATATGAACTGCTGCCCTTAAGATTTATTCCGTTTTTATCCGCGGCGGCTTTCAGCGCGTCAAACGCCGTCATATTGTCAGTAATTTCAATATCCGCGCCGCCAAGCATATTCCCGTCCTTCGGGAGCGTTTCAAGCAGAGCGGAATCAATACCCGCATACTTTACGGCATTTGTACAATCTATCGATACGCTGCATATATCCTGCTCGGAAGCGGATATCGGCTCCGCTGTCGGCTCATAGAAAATACCCGGCGTTCCGTATTCCTCTTCGTTAGGTGTCGGCTCAGGCAAGCTTGACGGCGCGGGAGCGGCCGACGCGGTCGGCGCCGCTGTCGGCGAAGGCGAAGGCGCCGCTTTTTCAATAACTTTTACGCCATGTATGCCGTCATCAACAATCCATACCTTGATTTCCCTATAATCATAAACGGATTTCGCGCCGAATCTGTTCTGCTCATAACGCGGAACAGTTACACCGCAAAGTGTCCCGTTGCCGTCGTAGAAGGCGAAAAATACCTTCCGGCTTTCAGATATATCGGAATTTATATATATTTTGTTATTCTCTATGTATATTTCTATTTCATCTTCAGCCGTTACCGCGCTGCCCGAAATAAAAACGGTTACAGCGGTAAGCAGAATCGCAATTATTTTTCTCATTCCGCGCTTTCCCCGCTATACGCTCCGCAGAGCGGTACCATTTTATCAAGACCGTTCCAGAGCATAATTGTATCGCACGACGGAATATTTTCCACTTTATTGCTGCCGCTTTCAAGATTTGCCTCTATGGTCTTTACGTCTGATAATATCCCGTCTGTATACGACGCGCATATAAGATTCGCGTCGGTCATAAACGGCGCGTAAACTGTGCAGATACCGTCTGTAACACTCTCTATTTCATAATATACGTCTGTCATATCATACAATGAATTCTTCCCGTCGGCAAATCTTTTGTATGCCGCAAGCGCGTAATATGCTTGTGTTGTAGTGTTGCTGTTTACCGCGCCGTCATATATGAAACCGCCGTTGCCGTCATAGTAAGCAAGCATCTCCTTGACATATTCACCGGTTTTCTCGTTTCCTGTTGCCGCCATTGCGGTAACTACCTGCGCAAGACTTGAGCATCTATCATACGGTACGGCGTCAATATTTTCAAGTATATATTCCATTGCTTTTGTAACGGCTGCGTTTACAGTGTCGTTACCCTCCGTATACCTTGCAAGCGCCTGTACCGCCATGGCTGTTGTGTCAACATCCGCGCCCCATTCAGCCGCGAATGCGATACCGCCGCCAGAGAGCTGATGCGCGATTATGTCGTTTATCATTATTTCTCTTGTATTCTGATCATTTGCGTCACTTGTTTCAGGTATTGTATAATTACCGCTGTCAAGCGCGATAAGCCCGTATATTGAAGACATAAGTCCGCCGTTTGTCACGGTGAATTCCTTCGAGGCAAGTTTTTCAAGTAAAGCGCTGTCCGGTTTTTTACCTATCGCCGTAAGCGCGATTATTGTACGTTCAATATCCGTTGCCTTTCCGCTTTCCAAAAGCTCGTCCGTTTTATCCTTTACTGAGTCATAATATGAATTGTCTACCGGATATCCGTTCCTTGCAAGTCCCATTGCTTTCCACTCGGAACCGTATACAAGGTCGGATGACTGAATTGTCTTTGTTGTTTGCGCAATTACATCATCGACAGAATAAACGGTTACCTTTGTTATTGACGGAATAA
>CAZWLT010000044.1:10337-11674 GCA_964634915.1 uncultured Clostridium sp.
ATCGCTTACAGCCAAATAATCCGATGCCGTATCTGACGCAAAAACATCGCCGTATTTTTCTTCGTGCATTTTAACAAGCACGTCAAGCGCCGATACGCCGTCCGTTACGCCGTCCTTAAAGCCAAAGCTCTCCGCCTCGTCTGCCGCGACAGTTAAGTTACTGTCCAAAAACAAAAAGCTTTCGCCGTCTGTCGCTGTGGCGGTTACGGTTGCCGACGCTGTTTCCTCATCCTGCGCCGTAACCGGCAGCGGAGTCATAAATCCCGCCGGCATAGCGCACGCTATACCTAACGCCACAATTTTTCTTAAATAGTTTTTCATAATTCTTTCCTCCTGTGAAACTAAAAATTTGTTTCGCAGAGATGAACCCAAAAATAACCGCAGAGCGGTCATTTCTGATTTCCAAATCCCTGTGAAAATCAGTTGTTTTATTCTGCAAATCGGTCTTCCGACTTAGTTTCATCACGTGTCCGCCTTCCCAATTTCTCAGTGGCATATTGGATACGCTCCGCATTACGGCAGCAAGGTCTGTGCAGGAATTTAACCTGTCTTCCCATTATTCGCAAAATTTTGTCTGTTACCGCAATTTCGTCTGTTATGCCGCGGCATTAGCATAATTTTTCAAAATAGCCGTAACAAACCATTATATATTATACTTTATTTTACAGAATACGTCAATAAGTATTTAGCGATTATCTTCGCAAGGACAGATATCAAATGAAATGTTTAAATTGCGACCGGAGGGCAGAATAATAAAGTGCGCAAAATGTTACTTTGCTCTAACAACGGCATATTTAAGCCAAATGCTGATTAAACCTTGACTTTTTTGAATTTTTTTCAAAATTTTTGTTGCATAATGCTAAAAACAGTGATAAAATATATGTTAGCAATGTTAAACAGAGTGCGCATTTGCTTATTTTACTTACACTCTGGGAATTTATTTTAATTATAAGAGGAGGTTTTTAACTATGTCATACGCACAAGACGTACTTGCAAAGTTAAAAGAGAAAAATTCAAGCGAGCCGGAATTTATTCAGGCTGCAACAGAGGTTCTTACATCACTTGAACCTGTATTCGATAAGCACCCCGAATATGAAAAGGCTGCTTTGCTTGAGAGAATAGTTGAGCCGGAGAGACAGATTATGTTCCGTGTTCCTTGGGTTGACGACAACGGTAAGGTACAGGTAAACAGAGGCTACAGAGTTCAATTTAATTCGGCTATAGGTCCCTATAAGGGCGGCTTGAGACTGCATCCGTCGGTAAACCTCGGTATTATCAAGTTCCTCGTCTTCGAGCAGATTTTCAAGAACGCGCTTACGACGCTTCCCATAGGCGGC
>CAZWLT010000045.1:0-11185 GCA_964634915.1 uncultured Clostridium sp.
TGAAACTCAATTTATTTTCCGTGCCGTTTAATAATCTCTTTATATTTGCGTGATGACGCGCTATAAGCAGTCTGCCGATAATAACTACGCATATGAGCTGAATAATATTATAATTCCGCGTGATTATCGCTTTTACTATTTCAATTACTATGTATGCCGCGCCGCCAAGGATTGAGCCGAGCGAAACATAACGCGTAACCGCCATAACCGCAATCGCGCATATTGCTACGATAAGTCCGACCTTCCAGTCGAGCATTAACACAACGCCTAAACTCGTCGCAACGCCCTTGCCGCCCTTGAAACCGAAATACAGCGGAAAATTATGTCCGAGTATCACGCAAACGCCTGCGATATATGGAAAAAGGTCATTTAACATCATATCATAGCGCGTATTCGGATACATCCAATCACTGCCGCTCAATGCCTTTCCAATGAGTACTACGATTACACCCTTCAGCACATCCAAAAGAAGCGTTATAATTCCCATTTTCTTGCCGTATGTGCGGAGCATATTCGTCGCGCCCGCGTTGCCCGACCCGCTTTCGCGAATATCCTTTTTTTCAATTATTCTTGAAAGCAAAATCGAAAAATTAACCGAGCCGATAAGGTATGAAGCTGCCGCAACGGCGATTATTGTTAAATATGTCATAATCTGACCTCCGTTATTTTTGGGTAAAATATAATTTACATCTTCTTTTCATTTTTTTCACGCACTATAAATTTAATCGGCGTGCCTTCAAAGCCAAAAGCCTCGCGCACCTGATTTTCTATAAACCTCAGATACGAGTAATGGAATAAATCCTTTGAGTTTGCGAACAGTATAAACGTCGGCGGAGCGACAGATGCCTGTGTGCCGTAGTAAACCTTTAATCTTCTGCCTTTATCTGACGGCGGCTGCTGTTTTGCCATCGCCTCGTTAAGAACATCATTTAGCATACCTGTCTTTATTCTTCTCTTATGCTGCTCATTTACAGTCTTTATAAGGTTGAGCAATTTATCAACTCTCTGACCTGTCTTCGCGCTGATAAAGATAATCTCCGCATACGACATAAACGCGAACTCCTCACGCACACGCATTGTAAAGTTCTTCATTGTCTTATCGTCCTTTGCGACAATATCCCACTTATTAACGGCAAAGATGCAAGCCTTGCCCTGTTCATGCGCATAGCCGGCAATTTTTGTGTCCTGCTCCGTTATACCCTCGCTTGCGTCTATCATTATAACACATACATCGCTTCTGTCAACTGCCGCAAGCGAACGCACAACACTGTACCGTTCGACATTCTTGTCAATCCTGCCGCGTTTTCTCATTCCGGCGGTGTCAATAAACAAATACTTGTCGCCGTTCTTTTCATAATGCGAGTCAATCGCGTCACGCGTCGTTCCGGCAACATTGCTTACGATTACTCTGTCCTCGCCTAAAATCTTATTTATAAGCGATGATTTTCCCGCGTTCGGCTTGCCTATTACCGCGACCTTAATTTCATCCTCGTCCTCCGATGTGTCCGCGTCCTCCGGAAATTTACGCGTCACCTCGTCCAAAAGGTCGCCAACTCCAAGTCCGTGCGTTGATGAAATTGCAATGGGGTCGCCAAGTCCGAGATTGTAGAACTCATAAAATTCAACCGGCACATCGCCCGTGTTATCCACCTTATTTACAGCAAGGACTATCTTTTTCTTTGCCTTTAAAAGCATTTGCGCAACGTCCATGTCATTGGCTGTCACACCGTCCTTTACGTTTGTCATCAGCACAACAACGTCTGCCATTTCTATCGCAAGCTGAGCCTGCCGACGCATCTGCACGAGTATTTCGTCCTTTGAAGCCGGCTCAATACCGCCTGTGTCAATAAGTGTAAAATGCTTGTCCAGCCATGACGTGTCAGAAAAAATTCTGTCACGCGTAACACCGGGAGTATCCTCCACTATGCTTATTCGCTTCCCCGTTATCTTATTGAATAAAGTCGATTTGCCAACATTCGGTCTGCCGACTATTGCTACTACAGGTTTCATCACTTACTTCCTTTCTAAAATTCCAATTCTTCGTCAAGTATCTTTTCCACAAATTCATATCCGTCGTTTATTACAGGCACTATTGTTACGCCCAATGCCCTTTCAACGTCCTCAACCGTTGTATCGTCAAGGAATATATTATCATCATCCCGGAGCATACTGTGCGGTATCATCAGTGTATCGGCGGTAATTACGTTTTTGAGCTGCTCAATTATGTCACAGCCGCATACAAGTCCCGATACGGTTACGCCGCCGCCGAAAAAGTTATTCTTTATCGGATATACATCAATTTCAATACCTTCGCATTTCTTCATTAAAGCTTTTGCAAGGCTCTTTATAAAATCACCGGCGATTTCGCCTGTTGCCATCGCTATATGGCGTGAACGTTTTTTCTTTTTTACAAGCCTTAATGCGCTGTCAAATTCCTCCCGCATACTCGCGATAAGTCCCACGCCGTTTTCAAGCTGCGGAAAGCCCTCATAGCTTTCGGAGTCCGGCACGGGAATTTTAGCGTTAACATAGAACTCATCTGACAGATATACGAGCCGTGTGCCAAGTTCCTCGAGAAATTTATCCTGTATTCTGCCGACAAACTCTACCGTTTCCCTGCTGCTTTCCTCTGTAAACGGTGTCAGCGGATAAAGTCCGTCACGGTAACGCGTAAGTCCCACAGGCACTACAGAAATACTGTTTACATAGGGGTATAATGCTCCCAAATCCGTCAGGGTGCGTTCAAGATTTTCACCGTCATTTATTTTTGGGCAAAGCACAATCTGACAATTCATGCTAATACCGTTTGCGGCAAACTTTTTCATTATATCATAGCACTTGCCGGCAAAACGGTTATTGAGCATTTTACATCTCAGTTCCGGATTTGTGGCATGCACGCTTACATTTATCGGTGAAACACGCATTTCTATAAGGCGGTCAATTTCCTCGTCTGACATATTGGTGAGTGTTACATAGTTACCCTGAAGAAACGACAATCTTGTGTCATCGTCCTTGAAGTATACCGTTTCACGCATCCCCTTGGGGAGTTGGTCGATAAAGCAGAAAATACACTTATTTGTGCAGCTTTGCGCCTCGTCAATAAGTCCCTCGGCAAATTCTATGCCTATATCCTCATAATCATTCTCAACGGTTATCATCTCCGTTGTGCCGTCCTTTTTCAGCACCTCAAGAGTAACCTCATATTCTGCCGTGAGATAGCGGTATTCAAGAATATCATGGAAATCGCGGCCGTTTATGCTTATCAGCTTGTCACCTGCTTCAATTCCCGCTTCCTCCGCAATGGAATACGGCTCAATATATTTAACTGTAGTATCAGCTTTCCTCATACGTATACCCCGCTGCATTATTATCCAATATATATTATCTCATAAACTGCTGAAATAATCAAGCGTTTTATAATAATTTAGCACATATAAAAAGGGATCGCGCACCGGCAACCCCATCAGCTGTACTTTTCCGCTATAACCACGCCCGCAATCATCATCGCGCCGCCAAAATACTGCGCCGTTAGCATTGTTTCGCCAAGAAACACCGCGCCAAGTATTATGGTGGTTATCGGCTCAAACGCCGACACTATCCCTGCCGTGGCTGCTCCCTCATACCGTACGCCTGCCTGAAACATCGGTATCGCGCCTATTGTTATAAGGAAAGATATAAATACTGCCGCAATCCATCCGAGCGAATTTATCTGTGAAAACGATATACTTCTCGTTGCTATACCGAAAATAAAAGTACCTATACTCATTATAATCATCATATAAAATGTCAGCTTGATGTAATCCATACTGTCAATACCGGAATGGTCCATATACACTACATAAAAGCTATAAAGAACACCCGACAGTATCGCAAGTATAACACCTATCTTATCGGCGCGGCTGTTAAGGTCTATAAATAAAAATATTCCAAGCGTTACAAGCATGACGGCCGCAAGCTTCATTTTACTTATTTTCTCCCTGTACACAACAGCCGACACAACCACGATTATAAGCGGATATATAAAATGCAGCGTTGTGGCGAGTCCTGTCGCGATATAGTCATAAGCGGCATATAAGGCAATTGTCGAAAACGAGCCGCCAACCACTCCAAGCAGTATAATATGCCGCAGTTCCTTTTTTGTCAGTCTGAACGTCTGCCCTCTTACTTTCATTAAAACAAATAAAAGCGGCAGCATAAGGAATGTACGCAAAAAAGTAAGCGTCATCCCGTTTGCTCCGCCTTCATATGCAATTTTCGCCAGCATCGGCGCAAGTCCGTATATAAACGCGGACAGTATAAGACATATTTTGCCTTTCATTACTCAAATCACTCCAGCATAGGGCGTTTAAAGCGATTCAAGCTCCTTCGCCCATATATTCAGCGAGGCATCTGACGGCATTCGCCAGTCGCCTCTCGGAGAAAGAGCAACACTGCCCACCTTTGGTCCGTCCGGCAAACAAGAGCGTTTGAATTGCTGCATGAAAAATCTTCTGTAGAATACTTTCATCCATTCAAGGATAGCTGTTCTGTCGTATTCACCCTTGAACGCAATTTCAGCAAGACGCAGTATCTTTTTCGGCGATGAGCCGAAGCGCATGAGGTGATACATGAAAAAGTCATGCAGCTCATACGGCCCTACTATATGCTCGGTCTTTTGCGAAATTTTACCGTCCTTCGGCGGCAACAGCTCCGGACTTACAGGAGTGTTCAAAATATCCCGCAAGGTCTTTTTCAGAACGTCGTTATCGGTACGTCTTGCCTCATAATCAACAAGGTAACGTATAAGTGTTTTCGGCACTCCCGCATTGACACCGTACATTGACATATGATCACCGTTATACGTTGTCCAGCCAAGCGCAAGCTCAGACATATCGCCCGTGCCTATTACAAGTCCGCCGCTCTGATTTGCTATATCCATCAAAATCATCGTTCTTTCACGCGCCTGTGAGTTTTCATACGTTACGTCATACACATTCGGGTTATGTCCGATATCCTTGAAATGCTGATTTACAGAGTCCTTTATATTGACCTCTTTAAGTGTTACGCCGAGCGAATTCGCAAAGCTGACTGCGTTATTGTATGTTCGGTCCGTCGTGCCAAAGCATGGCATTGTTACAGCGATTATATCCTTTCTGTCTTTTGAAAGTCTGTCAAACGCGCGTACTGCAACAAGCAGCGCGAGTGTTGAATCAAGACCGCCGCTTATACCTATAACAGCAGTTTTCGCATTCGCATGCTCAACACGTTTTTGAAGTCCGATTGACTGTATTGAAAGTATTTCTTCACTTCTTTTTTCACGTTTTTTATTGTCTGAAGGCACAAACGGCTGTTTATCCACATGACGCGTAAGCTCCGTATCCTCAGACATCATATCAAGCATTACAGTTACATACTGCTGCGTACCGGTAATACAGTAGGTGTTGCTGTTTCTTCTCTCTCCTACCATTCTTTCCAAATCAAGCTCGCTATATACACATTCATTTGCAAAACGATTACTCCGCGCAAGGATTGAACCATTCTCAGCAATCATGTTGTCGCCTGAAAATACAAGGTCCGTTGTGGATTCGCCATATCCCGCCGAGCAGTACACATAGCCGCAGTAAAGTCTTGCGGATTGGCTCTTTACAAGCATTTCGCGGTATTCGTCCTTTGCGATTACCTCATTACTTGCCGAAAGGTTTGCAATAACCGTTGCTCCCGCCATTGCGTGTCCCGCAGACGGCGGCGCGGCTGACCACAAATCCTCGCATATTTCAACGGCAAGCACAAAATCCTCGCACATATCCGACTTAAACAGGATATTCGCGCCAAACGGCACACTTTCGCCGTTAATATCAATATTCTCCACACTGCCCTTTCCGGCTGTAAAATGTCTGACCTCATAGAACTCCGAATAATTCGGTATACTCTGCTTTGGTATAAGCCCTTTTATATGCCCTTTGTTTATAACGGCGCCGCAGTTGTACAGTTTCTGATTGACAACATACGGAACTCCGACTATCGCCGTTATGTCAAGGTCAGCCGTTTCCCCGGCAATCCTTATAAGGCTTTCCTTCGCGCTTGCAAGGAGCTTAGTCTGCAAAAACAAATCTCCGCATGTATAGCCCGTTATGCAAAGCTCGGGAAGTACGAGAAGTTTTATTCTGTCAGCCGCCGCATTCTTTATTGCCGCAATTATATTTTTTGTATTATATTCGGTGTCTGCAACCTTTATATCAATAGTTGCCGCGCCGCAGCGCACAAATCCGTCTTTCATTTATTTGCCTCTTGTTTCAGATTTTCTATTTCTTCTTCTGTTATTGTTGTCATCTTTGTACGCTTGCATTGGTCAAGTTTATTCATATACTCTTTCGCTTTCTCATATTTGCCAAGCTTTACGGCAATCTGCGCGCCGTGGTAATATCCCTCGATAAAGCCGTCATTTTCACTGAGAAGTTCATTTGATATTTTCTCCGCGTCTTCATATCTCTGCATATTATAATAGCATACGGAAAGGTTATCAAGAATATCTCTGTTTTCTTTATCGTAATCATACGCCTCTTCACAAATTTTAAGTATTTCCTCGTTACTGTCGCCACGCAGCTGTTTGAAATAACCGAGCATACCATAAAGATTGCTTGTCTTATATCCGCTTTCATACAGTTCGGTTGCCTCGCTTATAGCCTCGTCAAGTCTGCCCTGTCTGTAATAAACCATACATCTCTGCTGTTTTGCAAGATTTTTCTTTTCCGGCGCAAGACTCTTTATTCTTATTATCGGATCAAGCACCTTTTCCGCCTCGTCCGCTCTGCCTGTTCTGAGAAGTATATATGCGTATGACGATTTCATCTGTACCGTTGTTCTGCCGGTATCGTATGCTTTCTTATACCACTCGCAGCAAGCATCTTCATCACCGTTTGCGTATGCCATATTGCCCTTTGTGATGTAAAAAGTCGGAATAAAGTGATATATTCCGTAAAGAACTATTATCACAAGCAAACCGATTCCCAGCCACATATTGAATTTGAATGCTACCGCAATTATTATTATACCAAGTACAATATATAGTAATGTCATATTAATCTCCATAGCCTTTCTGCCCGCAAATAGTCCGGCGAATTAAAATTCAGCGGTGCCGACTGTTCTCGGAAACGGCAGCACATCACGGATATTTGACATACCTGTTATATACATAACCGCTCTTTCAAATCCCAGACCAAAGCCTGCATGTTTATTTGTTCCGTATTTTCTCAAATCAAGATACCATGAGTAGTCCTCTTCCTTAAGTCCAAGCTCCTTCATACGGTTTACAAGAACTTCGTAGTCCTCCTCGCGCTGGCTGCCGCCGATTATTTCGCCGATGCCCGGTACAAGCACGTCAACAGCCGCAACAGTCTTATTATCCGAATTCAGCTTCATATAAAATGCCTTTATTTCCTTCGGATAATCTGTTACCATTACAGGCTTTTTATAAACTACCTCTGTAAGATATCTTTCATGCTCTGTCTGAATATCGCAGCCCCATTCGACAGGATAATCAAATTCAGAATTATGCTCCTTCAATATATCAATAGCCTCTGTATATGTTATACGCGCAAAGTCATTTGATACAACGTTGTTAAGTCTGTCAAGAAGTCCATTATCAACAAACCGGTTGAAGAACTGCATCTCCTCCGGCGCGTTTTCAAGACAGTAATTGATTATATACTTGAGCATATCCTCCGCAAGGTCCATATCATCATTAAGGTCCGCAAATGCAATTTCCGGCTCAATCATCCAGAATTCCGCCGCATGACGTGTTGTATTTGAATTTTCCGCGCGGAAAGTAGGTCCGAATGTGTAAACATTACGGAATGCCATACAGTATGTTTCAACATTAAGCTGTCCGCTTACCGTAAGATTTGCCTGCTTGCCGAAGAAATCCTTGCTGTAATCAACGCTGCCGTCGTCAGTCCTCGGAAGATTGTTCATGTCCATAGTCGTAACCTGGAACATCTCGCCCGCGCCCTCGCAGTCGCTTGCTGTGATAATCGGTGTATGCACATACACAAAGCCTCTCTCCTGAAAGAACCGGTGTATTGCGTACGCAATAAGCGAGCGAATTCTGAACACTGCTGAGAATGTGTTTGTACGCGGTCTTAAATGCGCGATTGTACGAAGATATTCAAAGCTGTGTCTTTTCTTCTGCAAAGGATAATCCGGTGTTGAAGCGCCGTCTATGTTTACGTTGTCGGCCTTCAGTTCGAACGGCTGCTTTGCCTGAGGTGTAAGTACAAGAATTCCGGCTGCTGTGACAGCGCTTCCTACATTCAGCTTTGACAGCTCTGCGAAATTATCAAGCTTATCAGCTTCAATTACTATCTGTAAATTCTTAAAGAACGAGCCGTCGTTCATTTCAATAAATCCGAAATTCTTTGAAATTCTTATGTTTCTTATCCAACCTGATACCGTCACTTCTTTTTCGCCGTATTCGGCGGTGTTACGGTAAAGGCTCTTTATAACTGTTTTCATATATTTATTTTTCCCTCTCGATTATAGTAGTTTTATTCCGTTTTCCGCGCATACCTTACGCATATCGTCCGGCCATACAGATGCCTGTACCTCGCCGATATGCGCCTTGCCGAGCATATACATGCAAAGTCTTGACTGACCGATACCTCCGCCGATTGTATACGGAAGTTCTTTATTAAGTAATTTCTTATGGAAATCCATCTGCAGTCTGTCCTCACAGCCGGCAATCTTAATCTGAGTCATAAGAGAATCCTCGTCAACTCTGATACCCATACTTGAAAGCTCATATGCCATGTCAAGAACAGGATAATATACAATAATATCACCGTTTAATTCCCAGTCATCATAGTCCGGAGCTCTGCCGTCATGCTTTTTGCCGGATTTAAGTTCCTTGCCAATCTGCATAAGAAACACCGCCTTCTTCTCGCGAAGAAGTCTGTTTTCTCTTTCCTTAGGCTCAAGGTCGGGATACATATCCTCAAGCTCCTGCGTTGTGATAAATGTAATTTCATTATGGAAATTATTTTCAATATCCTTATATTTCTGACATACTCTGCTCTGCGTTGATTTCATTGCCGAGTAAATTCTCTTGACATAACTCTTTAATGTTTCGATTGTTCTGTCTTCTTTATTTATAACCGCTTCCCAGTCCCACTGGTCAACATACATCGAGTGAAGATTATCAACCTCTTCATCACGTCTTATAGCGTTCATATCTGTATAAAGACCTTCGCCTGTATCAAAGCCATATCTGCCAAGCGTCATTCTCTTCCATTTCGCGAGTGAATGTACAATCTCAAGTGTAGCGCCGCCTATACATGGCGCATCGAAACTTACAGGCCGCTCAACGCCGTTTAAGTTATCGTTAAGACCTGTTTCCGGACGTACAAACAGCGGCGCCGATATTCTCTGCAGATTAAGCGCTGATATAATTTCATGCTGGAATGTATCCTTTATGAATTTGATTGCTCTTTCCGTTTCACGTCCGTCAAGTTTTGGTTTATAGTTTTTGGGAATTATAAGTGACATTTTTCATTCTCCTCGTATAATAAATGTAGTAGTTTTTAGAGTTCCTCTCCAAGAACTATGGTATAATTGTTTAGATGCTGTGGATTGGTTTCATTCTCCTACCGCGTGTTTGTCATACCATTTTTATTGCAAAAATTTTCTAAGCTTTTTCATCTTGACTTTTAATAGTTAGTCTTTATCAATTATTTCAATATTGTCAAGCGTCTGTTTGAAATTCTGACGTATGGCATTAATATACTCCCTGCGAAGCGCGTCACGTTCAGCCGTTTCTTCATCTGTTAAACCTGTCGTTTTTGCTTTTTTCGCAAGGGCATTAATTCTCTCTATTTTCTTTTTATTCAAAAGATTACCTCCCCAAGAAAATATCACTATTCCTATTGTACCCTATTTTTGTAAAAAATTCAAGTAAAACATTAGGACAATATTCAAATTTTACATAATAGTCATAATATATATTACAAAACATTGAAAGGGGGAGCTCACAATGAGTGAATGCTGCGAAATGAACTACAACAACAATCAATGCGGCGGATGCAATTTTGATCTCGATATGATTCTTTGGGTTCTTATCATCATCGTTATCGTAACCTGCATGTGCAACAATTAGTTACATTTATCGGGCGGAGGATTGTTAACTCCGCCCTTTTTCTGCGTTTTTATACGTTATATTTTCCAATAATTATATTTTTCTGGAAAAAATTTGAAAAATATCTTGATTTTATTTACATTTTATGGTAATATACTTAATGTACTGGAAATATTTTACATATTTACGGTGTTATTTTTGTTATATATACGATAGGAGGATTAATTTTATGAACAACAAAATATCTGTTCTGGTAGCCGATGACAATAAGGAGCTTACGGCTGAATTATCAGAGCATATCCGAGCTGAGGCGGATATGGTCCTTGCCGCCGCCGCTTACGACGGTGAAGAAGCATACAATCTTATTCTCGAAACGCATCCGGATGTGGTTATACTTGATCTGGTAATGCCTAAACTTGACGGAATCGGCGTTTTGAAAAAGCTCAAAAACGCGCCGCTCCCCAAAAGACCGAAAATTATCGCCTACTCTGTTTCTTCGATTGCGATAAATATGGCGGCATCTGTAAGTCCGGGTGTTGATTACTGCCTTTTAAAGCCGCAGGGAACAGACAGAATATGCGAGGCTGTACGTGATATTGTTTCCATTTCCAAGCCGTCAGTCATCCCGCAGAAAATTATTACTCAGCCCGCACAGCAGGAAGATTTCGACCTTGAAACCGTTGTTACCGATTTCATACACGAGCTTGGTGTTCCTGCGCATATAAAAGGCTATCAGTATATAAGAAGCGCAATCATGATGGTTGTTGAAAATATGGACTTGCTCAACTTCATCACAAAACAGCTCTACCCTGAAATCGCAAAGGCATACAACACAACCGCCAGCCGCGTTGAACGAGCAATAAGACATTCAATTGAGGTTGCGTGGAGCAGAGGAAAACCCGAAATTATGAATGAAATATTCGGATATACAATCCATACGGGCAAGGGCAAGCCTACCAATTCCGAATTTATTGCAATGGTGGCAGACAGAATAAGACTTACTCTCAAATAATTCCCCATACAGAAACAGACGGCGCTGCCGTCTGTTTTCATATTTCCGGCGCAAGGTAATTTTTCTCT
>CAZWLT010000046.1:0-11043 GCA_964634915.1 uncultured Clostridium sp.
GGTAAAATAAGAACTCTGTTGTCCGCACACTGTCAGACTTCGAAAAATGGGGCTGTAAGCCCCATTTTTAATTATTTACCGCAATCGCTTCCGCGACCTTTATTCCGTCCACTGCGGCGGACATTATACCGCCGGCATAGCCTGCGCCCTCGCCGCACGGGTATAAGCCTTTTATATTGGATTGAAATGTCCTTTTGTCACGCAGTATTCTCACAGGCGATGAAGAACGTGTTTCCGGCGCTGTTATGACCGCGCCCTCATCGGCAAAGCCATGCAGCTTATTATCCATTTTCATAATCGCCTCACGCATGGAATCCGTTATATATTTTGGGAAAACCCTTTCAAGGCTTGTCCATGTGACTCCGGGACGATATGACGGCTCCACTGTGTTTTTAACATTTTCTTTTCCTAAAAATTCACCGATACTCTGACATGGAGCATGATAATTCTTTCCGCCGGCATCAAATGCTTTTTTCTCAATTTCACGTTGGAAATACATACCGGCAAGCGGGTCATCTGATTCAAAATCCGCCGGCGACACATTCACAAGCAGCGCGCTGTTGGCATTTTTACCGTCACGCGCAAAATAACTCATTCCATTGGTTACAACTCCGCCGTCCTCCGATGCGGATGCCACAACCGTACCGCCGGGACACATACAAAATGTATACACTCCCCTGCCGCTGTCAAGATGCACCGCCATTTTATAATCAGCCGCCGGAAGTCTTTTATTCTTTTTGCCATACTGGCTCCTGTCAATCATTTCCTGCAAATGCTCAATCCTTGCACCGACCGAAAAACTTTTCTGCTCCATAGACACCCCCAGATTTTTCAGCATAACAAAAGTATCCCTTGCGCTGTGACCTGTCGCAAGAACAATATTATCGGTTTCAATTTCATATTCATCAATTTCATCTTTTACAACCGCGGCGCATATTCTGTCTTTGTTTTTCTTTATATCCGCAAGCTGGCTTGAAAATCTCACTTCACCGCCAAGACTTATAATCTCATCGCGTATTGATGATACCATTTTGCACAGATTATCCGTTCCAACGTGCGGCTTGGAGTAATAAAGTATCTCTTTCGGCGCGCCATGCTTATAAAATTCCTCAAGCACCTTTCTTATACGGAAATCCTTAATACCCGTTGTCAGCTTGCCGTCTGAAAAAGTACCAGCGCCGCCCTCGCCGAACTGCACATTCGATGATGTGTCAAGCGCGCCCGTTTCCCAGAAATAATCCACGTCAGCCTTGCGTTCCTCAACGCGTCTGCCTCTTTCAAGCATTATAACCTTGTATCCGTTCCGCGCAAGCGTCAGTCCGCACATAAGCCCTGCCGGTCCTGTTCCGGCTATCACTATCGGTTTTCCAATTTCCCTGCCTTTCGGGAATACGTACTGTTTTTTTTCCACAAGCCGCGCGTTTTTTATTTTTTTCACAAGCTGTTTTTCGTTGTCGGCTTCCACGTCAACCGAGCAGACGTAATATATATCCGGTTTTCTGCGCGCGTCTACTGATTTTTTTGATATTTCAAAGGATTTGACATTTCTTACCCCGAGCAGTTTTAAAACCTTTTTCCTAAGGTCTGATTCTGTATCGTCAAGTCCTATCTTTATATCTGAAATACGTATCATCACTATCTCCTAAAACAAAATTGATTTAATCTTTGCCGCCATAGCGTTTGCCAGCTTTTCATGCTCCGCGGAATCCATATGCACACCGTCCGCGCTTGATGCCGCTGCCGCCTTTGACGCGTCCATAAAGTGCACGCCCTCCTGCTTGGCGACAGTTAAAATATTCTGCGCGAAGCTCTGTGATTTGATAACGGATTCCATACTGTACTGGTCTTTAAAAAGCGGATTCCGCATAACGCAGTCACGCACAAGTATCGGTGACACGAGTAGTATTTGCGGCTTATCCCTGCCGTACATTTTATGGCACTCCTTAACGTATGTCCTAAGCGTTTGAGCCGTCTCCTCCGGCGAACAATCGAAATGATTAAGCAAATCATTTGTGCCGAGCATTATTATAATAAGGTCAAAATCATTTTTTCCCCGCAAATATCTTTCGCGGAATGTAACAATTCCATTCGTATCCGGCATATCCGGCACATCAAATTTCGTTGCGCGTCCGCACCGTCCGTCCTCCGCGATTTCACATTCCGGCAGCATTTCCCGCAGCATCACTGTCCATCGTCTTTCAAGCCTTGAACAATCTATCGGATTATGACCCCATGTGTTCGAGTCGCCAAAGCATAATATTTTTTTCATTTATCTCCCTCTTTTCTTTATATAATTGTACCAACTCAATCAAAAATTGTCAATAAAAAAGGCGCTGTAACAACCTGATTCTTGAAAAATCATTTTGCTACAGCCCCTATTCCGCTATTCAAAAATTATCTGCCGATTTTAAAATCTTACACAGACTTTAAACCGTCTGATTTTCACAAAAAATTTAAGTAAAAAATATTTTCGTCATTTTCCGCCATGGCATGAATCCTTCATGGCGCAGCTCTGACAGCCGCAGCCGCAGGAGGATTTTCCCTGTTTGCGGTTTTTTGTCATGTGAACGACAATCGCCGATACAACTGCCAATAACACAACACACACTATAATTGATGAAATATTATTCAAAATCCACGTAATCATCTGAAAACCCTCCTATTGACTTTTTATTTGCAGACTTTATTTTTATGCTTTAACGTTTACTCTCTTTGTAATTTTATTTGTTTCCCTGTACGGTCTACACAGCATATACACCATAAATACAAGCACTGCAAGCGCGAAGATTAAGCCGATTACGTTTACATTGCCTAAAAACAGTCCGCCGAACTGATTTATCATAAGAGCAATCGCATATGCAAAAGCGCACTGGTAACCGATTGCGAACCAAGTCCATTTTGCGTTGTTCATCTCTCGCTTAATTGCGCCTATTGCCGCGAAGCACGGAGCGCAAAGCAGGTTAAATACAAGGAATGAAAATCCGCTTATCGAAGTGAATGCTGCCGCAAGATTTCCGTAAACTGTGCCTGCGCCTCCGTAAAGAATACCCATTGTGCCGACAATGTTTTCCTTCGCGACAAGACCTGTGATTGACGCGACGGTAGCCTGCCAGTTGCCCCAGCCAAGCGGAGCGAATATCCATGCAATACAGTTTCCTATTACAGCAAGAATACTTGAATCAATCTGATCCTCCGAAAGCATCGTGAACGACCCGTCAACAAAACCGAAGTAAGTTGTGAACCACACAAGAATTGTTGAAAGAAGAATAATTGTACCCGCCTTTTTGATAAACGACCAGCCGCGTTCCCACATACTGCGCAGAACATTGCCGATTGTCGGCAGATGATAAGCCGGAAGCTCCATAACAAACGGCGCCGCCTCACCGGCAAATATCTTTGTCTTTTTAAGCATAATACCTGAAACAACTATTGCCAGCATGCCGATAAAGTAAGCCGATGTCGCAACCCATGCGGAACCGCCGAAGATTGCGCCTGCAATCATTGCGATAAACGGAACCTTTGCGCCGCACGGAATAAATGTTGTTGTCATAATTGTCATTTTTCTGTCGCGGTCATTCTCAATCGTTCTCGAAGCCATAATACCGGGAACTCCGCAGCCTGTGCCGACAAGCATAGGAATGAACGACTTGCCTGAAAGTCCGAACTTTCTGAATATTCTGTCAAGAACAAACGCTATACGAGCCATATAACCGCAAGCCTCCAAAATCGCAAGCAGCAGGAACAATACAAGCATCTGCGGAACAAATCCGAGTACCGCGCCCACACCGGCAACAATACCGTCAAGAATAAGTCCCTTGAGCCAGTCCGCGCAATTAACCGCATTCAGCAGATTTTCAATAAGAACGGGAATACCCGGAACCCATACACCGTAATCGGCAGGGTCAGGCTCGGCGTATTCATATTTGTCATAAATCTCAGCCGCATCCAAAAGGTCATCATATGTCGCTGTTACTTCCTCGTCAGCCATTGTTTCCTCATCAACAACGGTATATTCAGCTTCATCAATATCCGCAACCTCTGCCGTAAACGCTTCCAACGCGGTCTTTGCGGCTTCAGCGTCAAATTCTTCGCTTTCGGTATCAAGGGCGGCTTCTATTTCTTCAGTGTCAATACCCTGCTCCGCCGCAAATTCAATATATCCGTTTACAACCTCGGACGCGCCGCCGAATTCTTCCGCGACCTCCTCATAGGCGGAAGAACCGATACCCAGCAAATGCCAGCCGTCGCCAAATAATCCGTCGTTTGCCCAGTCTGTCGCGCTTGTTCCGACTGTTACCATTGAAATGTAATATACAAGGAACATTATGACTGCAAATATCGGCAAGCCAAGCCATCTGTTTGTAACCACCTTGTCGATTTTATCAGAGGTTGTCAGCTTTCCGGCATTTCTTTTTTTATAGCAGCCCTTCATAAGCTGTGCGATATATATATATCTTTCATTAGTGATGATGCTTTCCGAATCGTCATCCAGCTCATCCTCCGCCGCCTTAATATCATTTTCAATATGCGCCATTTTTCCTTCCGGAATATTAAGTGATTCAACAGCCTTCGAATCGCGTTCAAAAATCTTTATCGCATACCATCTCTGTCTATCCTCCGGCAGGTCATGCAATACCGCTTCTTCAATATGAGCGATTGCGTGTTCTACCGCGCCGGAAAATGTGTGCATTGGAACAGTTTTGCCGTTTTGCGCCGCCTTGATTGCCGTTTCGGCAGCTTCCATTATACCTGTGCCCTTCAATGCTGATATCTCAACAATGGGACATCCGATTTCACGCGACAGCTCCTCAGTGTTTATTTTATCGCCGTTCTTTCTTACAATATCCATCATGTTGACAGCTATAACAACCGGTATTCCAAGCTCTGTAAGCTGTGTGGTAAGGTACAGGTTTCTCTCTAAGTTTGTACCGTCAACAATATTAAGTATGGCATCCGGTCTTTCGCCTATAAGATAATTTCTCGCGACAACCTCCTCCAAGGTATACGGAGAAAGCGAATAAATACCCGGAAGGTCTGTAATTGTAACTCCGTCATGCTTTTTGAGCTTTCCTTCCTTTTTTTCAACTGTAACGCCGGGCCAGTTTCCCACAAATTGGTTTGAGCCCGTCAAAGCATTAAACAACGTTGTTTTACCGCTGTTCGGATTTCCCGCGAGAGCAATTCTTAAATTCATCTTTTTTATTCCTCCATTCTCTGCCATCGTTTATTTATTAAGCGCGGCAAGTCTTCACTATCACTAATTAGTCTCGTCTAACCACGTGTCAAAAAATTATTCAATTTCAATCATTTCAGCGTCAGCCTTACGCAAAGAAAGCTCATATCCGCGCACAGTTACCTCAACCGGATCGCCAAGCGGAGCAACTTTGCGAATATGTACGTCAACACCTTTTGTAATACCCATATCCATAATTCTTCGTTTAACCGCTCCTTCGCCGTGAAGCTTGATAACCTTAACCGATTCGCCGATTTTTGCTTGTCTTAATGTTTTCATATTATTTCCCTCCTTGTATCCGGTCACACCATAATTTTTCTCGCCATTTCTTCGCTTATGGCGACACGGGTTTCCTTAACGTTCACAATTACATTCCCTCCTAAAGCGCTTATAACCCTGACATTGCCGCCAACAACAAATCCAAGGTTTTCAAGGTGCTTTTTCACCTCCGGCTTACCGCCGATTTTTTTTATTATATTGTCTTCACCAATATTTGCAAGCGCCAATGGCATCATATTATACCTCCATTCTATTAGCTTAGACTAACCGTAAGTTTTGGGTTAGTTATGCCTAACCCATTCATTAATTAGTTTACCATGACTAACTGATGTTGTCAATATATTCTAAAAAAACAATTAAATTTTATATCTCTTACATAAATAAGCTTCTTTATATGCTCCTCATTTTGTGCAATTTGTTTGCCGGCGTAATTGGATTTGGGGCTGTACACCGTCAATTACGCCGACACATAATAATTTATTTCAATTCCACAATTGTAACACCGTCTTCTCCCTCGCCGTAACGTCCGTTACGGTAAGACTTCACATAGCGGTGTTTTCTCATACGCTCCTGCAATCCCTTGCGCAGTATACCCGTACCCTTGCCATGAATCACGCTGACAGGCGATATTCCCGCAAGATAGCAATCGTCAAGGAATTTTTCGACGTTCATCCATGCTTCTTCAAGATTTTGTCCTCTGACATCCACTTCCGTTGAAACATTCTTTGACTTTGACTCAAAGGCTCTTGTACTTCTCGCATACTTGTCCGCAAGCTCTTTCGATTTCTTTTCTTCAACCTTCCGCAGATTAGTCACATGCACGTCCATTTTTATAATACCTGCCTGCACGCGCACGCTGCCGTTCTTATCAGGCTCTTTAAGCACAGTTGCCTCCTGATTCATATCAACAATTTTAACCGTTGTACCCGGTTTTAAGTTCTTTGGCGGGTCAACATACGTTTTCTTCGGCTTTGCGGCACGCGCCATTGCCGCGTCTATCGTATCCTCTTTCTTATTCAGCTTATCACGCATCGCGGCAGTTTTCTTATCGAAATTACCGCTTGAAATACCCTGCCGGCGCATTTTCTCAAGGTCGCGGATTATACTGTTTGCCTCCTCCTTCGCGTCCATAATAAGGATTTTCGCCTCGCGTCTTGCATCTTCAAGAATACGTGATTTGTTTTCCTTCAGCTTTATTCTGTCATTTTCAAGCTGACGTCTTAAATCCTTTAGTTCGTTCTTCATTTTCGCCGCGTCGTCAGCCGCTTTTCTCGCTCTCGCACGGTTTTGTTCAAGGTCGGTTATGACGTCCTCAAACTTGATATCTTCATCCGAAAGAATATCATTCGCGCGATTTATCACATTCTCATCAAGTCCGAGCCTTCTCGAAATCGCAAACGCGTTTGATTTGCCCGGCACACCCATAAGCAGCTTATACGTAGGCTGCAGTGTTGCCACGTCAAATTCACATGACGCGTTTTCCACGCCGTCCGTCGACAGCGCGAACAGTTTAAGCTCGCTGTAATGCGTTGTCGCGACAGTCGTAACGCCTCTTGCGCGTAAATACTCAATAATCGATATTGCCAGCGCCGCGCCCTCTGTCGGGTCGGTTCCCGCGCCAAGCTCGTCAAACAGCGCAAGCGAATTATAATCTATCTGTCCGAGTATTTTAACGATATTTACCATATGAGACGAAAATGTTGAAAGGCTCTGTTCAATTGATTGTTCATCACCTATATCGGCGAAAATATGACTGAATAGCGCCGCCTCGCTTGCATCCTGCGCGGGTATATGGAGTCCGGCTGCCGCCATTATGGAAAACAATCCGATTGTTTTAAGCGTGACCGTCTTGCCGCCTGTATTGGGACCTGTAATAACAAGTGTGTCATAGTCACCGCCGAGTATGATATCGTTCGCCACTACCTTATCCTTGTCAATAAGCGGATGACGCGCTTTTTTATAATGTATTCTGCCGTCTGTGTTAAGCACAGGCTCGGTTGCGTCCATATCAAGCGAAAGTCTGCCCTTACAGAAGATAAAATCAAGGTCTGTCACGTTTTTGTAGTCAACAAAAACAGTATGGCTGTTTTCCGCCGCAAGCGCTGATAATTCAGCCAATATACGTTCAATTTCCTGCTGTTCCTTATTGCGTAAATCACGTATTTCATTATTGCTGTTTACAACGCTCATCGGCTCTATAAACAGTGTCGCGCCGCTCGCGGACGTGTCATGCACTATACCGTTAACCTCGCTGCGGTATTCGCTCTTTACAGGTATAACGTATCTGTCTGAGCGCATCGTCACAATAGGGTCCTGCAAAAACTTTTTATAGTGATTTGAACGTATCATTGAATCAAGATTTTCCTTGATTTTTCCGTTCAGATTTCTTATTTTTCTCCTTATTGTATTAAGCTCCGGCGACGCGTCATCCGCAATTTCATTTTCCGAAATAATACATGAGTTGATTTTATCCTCAAGCTGTTTTGCTGTGATTATGCTATCCTCTATTTCATGCAGTTTCGCGCATTCGTCCGCCGCCTCGCCGATATATGACTTCATACGTCTTGCAATATAAAGCAGCCTTGAAATATCAATAAGCTCCTTTGCGTGAAGTATTCCGCCGCGTTCCGTTCGCTTGACGGAGCCAAGCACATTTTCAGCCGAAAGATTAACGGGCGGCGAGCCAAGCTTTAAAAGCGTTGACATTGCCTCCGTTGTTTCCTTCTGCGCCTTTTGCGCCTCATTTATATCAGTATACGGAGTTATCTCCGCTATACGTTTTTTTACGTCGGCGCTGTCTGTATATCCCGCAAGCCGTTCAAGTATCTTGTCAAATTCAAGCGTCTTGAACGCTTTGTTTTGTTTGTCCATTTATATTATCTCCTAAACCTCATATACTTTCAGATTGCTGTATTCTCCAACCATCGGCGCCATCTGACGGAAGCCTATTTTGCCGCCGCCCAATACCGGCCCGTATTCCTTGCCGTCATCCTGCCATGAGAAAACCGTTAAATCATTTATTATAAAGTCTATTTTTCCGTTCTTTTTCATAAGCTGTATGTGATAGCTTTCAAACGCGTCGTCGCAGTTCGGAATAGGATCCGCGCCCTGAACGACAAGGTGAAAGCCCTTGCTTTTTCTCAGATTACATGTATGAAATCCGCGTTCTTCCTCCCACTTACGTCTGAAATACGAAACATGGTACGCGTTTATATCACCTGAGTGATATAAATTATACTGTCCGTCGCGCTCCTGCAATGAAGGGTCAAACAAGTCCTCGCCATTGCAGCCCTTCGCGCAAAAGAACATTATAGCAAGTCCCGGTTCTTCAATCGGTTTAAAATCCCATTCTATAAGTACATCGGACGGAAAATCCCCGCCGCACCAAAAAACAAAGTTTGACTTCTGTCCCAAATCGGCGGAAAGCGCGTTCTTCATTCGCATCTTGCCATTTTCGAAATATACATAGGCGCTGCCCTCCATGACAAAACTTTTAACGTCATCCTCGCATGACAGCTTATTTTCATAAATTAACTTCTTTCCCACTGAATATTCCTCCGCAAAATCAATTATTAATTTATATTATATCAGTAAATCTGACTAAATACAACCGATTTTCAAGGAATTTCAAAAAAAGGATTGAAAAAATGACGAATATAGTATAAAATGATATTATATATATTTAGGAGGTACACTTATATGTGCGGTATAGTTGGTTATATAGGCGAAAATCAGGCTGCCCCTATTCTTCTTGAAGGTCTTTCAAAGCTTGAATACAGAGGATATGACAGCGCCGGTATCGCCATTTTCAATGATGATAAAATAGAAGTCGCAAAGGCTAAGGGCAGACTTAGTGTTCTTGCCCAAAAAACAAACGACGGCAATAATATTAAAGGTACTATGGGTATCGGTCATACGCGCTGGGCAACTCACGGCGAGCCGTCTGACGTAAACTCTCACCCTCATCTTTCAATGTCAGGCAGATTTGCAGTCGTTCATAACGGTATTATTGAAAACTACATTTCACTAAAGAAAAAGCTTGAGGAAAGAGGCTTCGAATTTATTTCAGAAACCGACACGGAGGTTATCGCTCATCTTTTTGAGTATTACTATAAGGGCGACATCATGGACGCCATGATAAAAGTATTGAACAGAGTTGAGGGTTCATACGCTCTGGGTGTGCTTTGCTCAGACTACCCCGACCAGTTCATCGCGGTAAGAAAATCAAGTCCTATGATTGTCGGTCTTGGCGAAAATGAAAACTTTATCGCGTCTGACGTTACCGCTATTTTAAAACACACAAGAGATATCTACTATCTTGAAGATAACGAAATGGTTGTTCTGAAAAAGGACAGCGTTAAGGTTTACAATAAGGACAAAGAAGAAGTCAAAAAAGAAAAGTTCACGGTTGACTGGGATGTAAGCGCTGCCGAAAAAGGCGGCTATGAGCATTTCATGATGAAGGAAATGGAAGAACAGCCAAAGGCTATACGCGATACAATAAGTCCGAGAATAAAGGACGGCAGAATTGTCCTTGACGATATTTCACTTACAACAAAAGATATCAAAAACATTAATAAAATTTATATAGTCGCATGCGGCAGCGCATATCATGTAGGCGTTGTCGGCAAATATGTAATCGAAAAGATGTGCCGTATTCCTGTTGAAGTACAGGTTGCGTCCGAATTCCGTTACTGCGACCCTATCATAAAGAAAAACGACCTTGTTATCGTAATAAGCCAGTCCGGCGAAACGGCTGACACGCTTGCCGCGCTTAAAGAGGCAAAAAATCACGGCGCGAGAATTCTGTCAATTGTAAACGTGGTCGGCAGCGCAATCGCAAACGCGTCAGATGATGTTATATACACATGGGCGGGTCCTGAGATTGCCGTCGCGACAACAAAGGCATACAGCACACAGCTTGCGGTTATTTACCTTATCGCAGCATACATGGCGGAAAAGCTCGGTATGCTTACATCGGGTGAATATGCAAACTTTATTTCAGAAATCGAAGCTCTGCCTGACAAGATTTCCGAAATTCTTAAATCAAAGGAAGAATTGCAGTATCTTGCGTCAAAGTTCTTCAACTGCCGCTCAATATTCTTTATAGGAAGAAACCTTGACTACGCGGTAGCTCTTGAAGGCTCGCTTAAATTAAAGGAAATTTCTTACATTCACAGCGAGGCTTATGCCGCCGGCGAATTAAAGCACGGTACAATTTCACTTATTGAGGACGGCACGCTTGTTGTCGCGCTTGCGACGGGTCAGGAATTGTTTGACAAGACAATCTCAAATGTCAAGGAAGTAAAGGCGCGCGGCGCTGTTGTTATGGGTGTTACGACAGAAAAGCACGATCACATGGAGGACGTCGCGGATTATATTGTTAAAATACCCGCGGCACATGAAATGCTGCTGCCGTCGCTTACTGTTGTTCCATTGCAGTTATTCGGTTACTATGTCGCGTCGCTAAAGGGCTGCGATATTGACAAGCCGCGCAACCTTGCGAAATCAGTTACAGTTGAATAAAAAAA
>CAZWLT010000047.1:0-10799 GCA_964634915.1 uncultured Clostridium sp.
AGTTTTGCTCCGCACTTTGTGCAGAATTTATTATCCGATGAATTTTCTTTTCCGCAGACAGGACAGATTGCGGCGTCTGCCCGCGCGTCAGCCCGTTCTTCCGCCGAAGCGGGCGCAGCGATAACCTTTGGCGCGGCTGCTGCCTTTGGAGCAGGCTTTTTATAATAATCATAAATACCGGAGCGTACAAGACCGATGAATAATGGCATAACGATAGAATAAGCCAATGACAGGATAAAAGATATTATCACAAACAGTATACCGGCATACGGAATCGATCCAAGCAGTGTTAATATGAATGAAACAACCCAGTACGCGATATAGGGTAATATAACAGCTAAAAATATATTCTTTTTGCAGCCGTTTGTATCCAGCATTGATTTCTTTATCGCGTCGATACCCCTTACCGATTTTTCTTCGTTAAGTATATATGGTGTGAATGAGTATGATATCCACTTATAAATCGCGATAAAAGGACCCGCAATCGGAATGAGCGCCCAAAGGAAAATCCACAGGTATTGCCAGCACATGCCGCCGGCAATATGCCTGAAGGCTTTCCAGTCTGAAAATGGTGTAAGAAGTGTTTTTGTATCAGCCTCTGAGCCATTATAGACCCGGTAATATACGGCAGCCATACCGGCATTCAATGCCGCTGTGACAGGTATTATTATAAGCGGGAATATACCCAAAATTGAAACTATAAGGGATAACACGCCGCTTAAAAGTGAAATTCCCCATAGCTTAAAAGGCAGCTTTTTTAATATTTCAAATGTTCTGAGATAAATTGATTTAATCATAACTATTCTCCCTTCAAAAGTTATTTGCTCTGACCGTAGTAGGCATTTGCGCCGTGTTTTCTGTAATAGTGTTTATCCTGTAATTCCTGCGGAGCAGGCTTTACGTCAGGATTGATTGCTTCTGTATGAACAGCCATTTTTGCGACTTCCTCAAGTACCACCGCGTTATGAACCGCCTCCATACCGTCCTTGCCCCATGTGAAAGGACCGTGATTCTTGCAAAGTACAGCCGGAACCGCTTCATAGTCCTTATCCTTGAAGTAATCAACAATAAGCACGCCTGTGTTTTTCTCATAGGCTTCATCGATTTCTGCCTTTGTAAGGTTTCTCACGCATGGAACTTCGCCGTATATGTAGTCCGCATGAGTCGTGCCATAGCACGGAATGGAGCGGCCTGCCTGCGCCCAGCTCGTTGCCCACGGCGAATGTGTATGCACAATACCGCCGATATTAGGGAATGCCTTGTACAGCTCAACGTGTGTCGCCGTGTCCGACGACGGGTTGTATCCGCCCTCAATCTTGTTGCCGTTAAGGTCGACTATAACCATATCCTCCGGCTTTAATTTCTCGTAATCAACGCCTGACGGCTTAATTGCAAAATAGCCTGTTTCTCTGTCTATTTCGCTCACGTTGCCCCATGTGAATGTTACCAATCCATGCTTTGGCAGCTGCATATTTGCTTCGTAAACTCTCTTTTTCAGTTCTTCTAACATGATGTATACCTCCGTAAATTAATAATCAAAATTATCAACCGCCGCCTTTTCAATCGGCAATCCCTTGATGTAACGCTCGGCGTATACGTTAAATCCGTCAACGTCCTCCTTGTCCGGCTCCAATGTGTAAACACTGCCGTCCGCGAATACCTTGCCGTTAAGGAAATCGGTAAGGGTTTCGCCGCTATCCCTTGTCAGCATATATGAGGCAAGAATGGCAATACCCCACGCGCCGCCTTCGCCGGCTGTTTCCATAAGCGAAACAGGTGTGTTTATAGCGGCTGCCATGAATTTCTGCCCTACGTCCTTTGTCTTGAACAGACCGCCGTGACCGAACATCTTATCTATCTTTACGTTTTCCTTTTTGAGGATATCCATGCCAAGCTTCAGTGTGCTGATTGACGCGTAAAGATGCGCCCTCATCATATTTGCAAGCGAGAATTTACTGTTTGGCGTACGCGCAAATAACGGACGTCCCTCTGCAAGTTTTGTTATGCTTTCGCCCGAGAAGTAATTGTATGAAAGCAATCCGCCGCAGTCCGCGTCACCCTCAAGCGCCTTGCGGTAAAGTGTGCCGTAAAGGTCGGATGTGCTGATATCCGCGCCGATTTCTTTCGCAAATTCGCCGAATATATTTACCCACGCGTTAAGGTCAGACGTGCATGTGTTTACATGTACCATTGCCACATCGTCACCCACAGGCGTTGTTACAATGTCAATTTCCGGATAAGCGTTTTCAAGCGGCTTTTCAAGCACAACCATTGAAAATACCGATGTGCCGGCGCTGACGTTGCCTGTGCGTATTGTTATTGAATTTGTAGCAACCATACCTGTTCCGGCATCGCCCTCCGGAGGACAAAGCGGAATACCGGACTTTAATTTGCCGGATATGTCAAGCAGCCTCGCGCCCTCCGCTGTAAGCGCGCCTGCCTTTTCACCGGCAACAAGCACCTTTGGAAGAATGTCTGTAATTTTCCAGTCAAACTTCTTTACGGCATCGATATTGCTGAATTTTTCAAGCATAGCTTTGTTATAATCTTTTGTCCGGCTGTCAATAGGGAACATACCTGACGCTTCGCCTATACCGAGTACAAACTCGCCTGTCAGCTTCCAGTGTACATATCCGGCAAGCGTTGTCAGATACTTTATTGAAGAAACATGCTCCTCATTGTTTAAAACAGCCTGATAAAGATGAGCGATACTCCAGCGTTCGGGAATGTTGAAGTCAAAAAGCGAGGTAAGCTCCGCCGCTGCCTGCCCTGTGATATTGTTTCGCCATGTACGGAACGGTACAAGCAATTCTTTCTTTTCATCAAACGCCATATATCCGTGCATCATTGCGCTGAAACCTATAGCGCCGATTGTTGTAAGCTCAGCATTGTACTTTGCCTTTACATCTTCCGCAAGAGAGGCGTAACAATCCTGCAAGCCTGTCCATATATCGTCGAGCGTATATGTCCATATGCCGTTTTCAAGACGGTTTTCCCATTCGTGCGCTCCGGACGCGATCGGATTGTTGTGTTCGTCCGCAAGCACTGCCTTTATACGCGTTGAGCCAAATTCGATACCAAGCGCGGTTTTTCCGCTTTCTATTACTTTTTTAATATTCTCCATACTTTCCTCCTCGATATAGCAAATTACAAATTTACACCTATTATAATTATAACATTTTTAATAAATTTAGCAATACAAAACATGAAAAATATGAAATAATTTTTGAAAAGTTGATTTTTTTATACGTATATGTTATAATGAGGGGAGGATATAGATTTTGGAAGGTGAAATCAGGTGGATTTATTAATATTCAATAAAATAGAAGATGATCCGTGCATACAGGGTGTAATAGAAAAGGATAACGTTGTTGTTCTGAGAAATATAATCGAATTTTCCGAGACGGAAGGCGTTACGGACAGCGCGATAAAGGAATATGTCGCTACGCGTCTTGCAAATGACGATAACATTCTCTCCCGTCTTGCACAGGCGGATAAGCGTATAGGCGAGGACCTTTATAAGCTTGCGCTTCTTGATATTGAACGGATATATAAAAAGCTGTTTTCAATACAGATAAAGTACAGCCCGTCAGGTAATAAAATAGACTTTTATGACGGGTATGTGGAGTCGATAAAATCTATAACCGATGCCGCTTCCGCAAACGAGCTGCTTGACGCGCTTGTGACGCATTACAGAAAGCTGGGATGCGGAATACTTGCGAAATATATCGCGTTCAAATATGATAACGGTACTCTTGACGGCATTGGAGAAACAGACGCCATCACGTTTGATGACCTTGTCGGACTTGACTATCAGAAGCAGACCTTGATTGATAATACAAGAGCGTTTGTCAACGGTAAGGCGGCAAATAATGTACTTTTGTTCGGTGACAGAGGCAGCGGTAAATCATCATCGGTAAAGGCGCTGCTTAATATGTTCAAGGACGAGGGTCTGAGAGTGGTGGAAGTGCCGAAACATTGTATAGGGGATATTCCGGCTTTGTCAAAAAGACTGGCGCAGAGTCCTCATAAGTATATAATATTCCTTGATGATCTTACGTTTGAATCACATGAAACGGAATATCGCGCTCTGAAGGTTGCAATGGAGGGACAGCTCCGGGCAAATCCTTCAAATGTGCTTATATACGCAACGTCAAACCGCAGACATCTTATACGGGAGACATGGGCGGATCGTGACGGCGGAGAAATTCATAAGAATGACCAGATCCAGGAAACGCTGTCGCTGTCGGAACGTTTTGGTATAAGCCTTGTATTCTCCGCGCCGACGCAGAAAGAGTATCTGAATATTGTTTCACAGATGCTTAAAAAGCATAATATTGAAATGAACGGCGATATAGAAAAAGAAGCTGTCGTATGGCAGATGAATTACGGAGGAAGAAGCGCACGCTGCGCCAAACAGTTTGTAACTTCATACATATCAAAATAGGAATAAAACAAGAAAGGAAGATGAGAATGAACAAGAGAATAATAGCGCTTGCGCTTGCCGCGGCAACCATTGCAATGAGCACAGCGGCATTTGCTCAGAAAATTGACATGGGAAGCAGAGCCGATGTCAAAAGAGCAATTCTTATGTGTTATGATGAAAATGATGTGCTTGTTTACAGCAAGCTGCATAAGGATACAGACGGAACGGTTATAGATGTTCCGTCACAGTATGATAATACAAAAAAGAAGATTTATTATGTAGACACAAAGGAACTGGTAGAAGCGGAGAACGCGGAGCCGGAGCCGACACAAACACCGGCTGCGACGGAAGAACCGCAGTCCGATGAAAATCCGGCTGCGACAGCAAAACCTCAGACGGAGTCAACTCCGTATGAAAAAGAGGTTGACGGAATTTATGCGCCGGCAATTGTAACAGAGGTTGAGTCAGACGAGAACAAGGACGGAGAAGGCATATATGCCGTAACCCTTTTCTATCATGGCAAGGAAATGAAGATTGATATAGACGAGGACCTTAAAATTTCAACCGCGCCGGACGCGTATTCATACATGAAGGGACAGACAATGGAAAGCCTTGAAAAGGGTGATGTAATCTGTATGACAGCAAGTATTGCCGGTGATGAAATAAGAACAGTTGATTTTATTTTCAGACCGACGGCAGAGGATATTATAACAGGCGATGCCGATTACGGCGAGAATTTTGAAAAGCTGTACGCGTCGGGCGGTAAGGTCGCGGAGAAGTGGAGCTATATGAAGTATGGCGAGAAGCCGTCAAAGGACAAGTATCAGTACGCGTTCGGAGTTGTCGGAAGAATGAACAATAACACATTGACACTTCTTAATAAAAACGGTGTGACCGATGAGGCGCTTGAAATTGACGTTAACGAACTCGCGAATGTATATATTTGCGATGTAAGCGGCAAGGAATATGAGGTGGAGGCGGGAAGCGGCAATGATATAACCGCATCCATTCCTTCAAAGTACATGAGTGACGATAAAATAGATCTTAACGGGGATTACAGCTATAATTACGCGCTTGTAAGACTTGTTGACGATACAGCAACTGACGTAGTTCTATATACAAATTACAACGATTGATAAGACTCAACAAATCCTATACGGCTCAAAGACGAACCGTAGAAAGAGAGTAGGGGGAAAATTCAAATGAAAAAAATAACAAAAGCTGTCGTTTCGGTATTACTTGCGGCGGCGATGGTTGGAAGTATTGGGGCAGCGTATGCGGACGGGGATATATCGGTCAGAATGGACTCGGTTATATCCGACGGAACGGATTATGTAAATTTTGGGGATATAAAGCCAATACAGATAGACAACCGTACTCTTATTCCGGCGAGGGATATGGCGGAATCGGCAGGTATGGAGGTCACATGGGATCAATCGACACAGACTGCCCTTTTGACTCTTACCGCGAACGCGTATTCGGAAAAACCGATTGAGCGTTACGCGGCTGAACTGATTAATCAGATTGAGGATTTTGGTCTTAATCTTATGCCGACGAGTATTACGGCAGCTTTGAAATTAAACAGCAGTAACGCTGTTATCAGATTTAACTTCACCGATTCCGACGGCGACAATGTACCTTTTGGAACGGATTATGAAATGGTATCGAAGGCGATTCTGTTTAATGACGGAACACTTATGGTACCTGTGCGTGATTCAATGGAAATGTTTGGAATGAATGTCGGCTGGAATCAGGACGAGTTGTGCGCGTATGTGTCAATTCCCGATAACGCGGTTTTGCCGGAGGGGCTTAAAATTATTGCAAATCACGGCGAGGGCGAATACGCGCCGACAGAAGAAAATCTACAAGAATATGATAGTTACAGATATGAAGATTTTATAAATTTGCAAAATGGAACTGATAATACGGATGATTATGGGGATATGCAAATTGGAAGCTATATCGGAACCTTTAAGATAACTCATTACTGTCCCTGCTCAATATGCAACGGCGGCTGGGGCGCTCATACCGCATGGGCGGGCGAGCTTATCCCGGGACAGACGATTGCGGTTAATCCGTCAATCATACCGCCGCTTACATGGGTATATGTAGACGGCTATGGTTACAGACGCGCGGAAGATACAGGCAGCGGAATAGGCGAATATCATATTGATATGGCTGTTCCGACGCATAAAATGGCTATGGAACTCGGTGTGGTATACAAGGACGTATATTTAGCAGAGTAATAAAAAACTGTCGCATATGATATGATGTGCGGCAGTTTTTTCGCGTTTTATTTTTCCATTTTCCAGAATTGAACACTGTATGGCGGAAGCTCGCTTCCTCCGCCAAAATCATGTGTGTTGCCGGTAATAAGGTCTTTGGCAAGACCGCAACCCGCGTCAAAGTGTACTGTTACAGGATTTTCGTCCGCGTTAATCGCGACAAGCACACGCTCATCCTCAAATTTTCTTTCAAATATGCAGTGATTGTTCTGCAATACAACAGAACGGAAATCTCCGTAGCATAACGCTTTGCTGTTCTTGTGTGCTTTGGCAAGCTTTGAAATAAATTCTGTAAGCTCGTTTTCTTCGGGCTTTTCAAAACTAACGCGAAGCGCGGGGTCACCCTCGCTTTTATGCGCTTTCGCGCCCCACTCGCTTCCATAGTATATACAAGGAATACCCGGCATACCGAAAATCATTCCGTATACAAGCGGCAGATGCTTTTCGTTTGTAAGTATGCTTGCTATTCTTGTAACATCATGGTTGTCCGCGAAATTTAAAAAGTGCTTGCCCTTGTAAAGCGTCCAGCTTTCAGGTCCGAACTGCCGGAGCAGCGAATGTACAATCTCAAACATATTCATACTGTTGAAACTTGAATAAACACCCTTATAACATTCGTAATTTGTACAGCTGTGACACATTTCGTCATTGACAAACTGATTGTAATCTACATTAATAAGCTCGCCGATAAGGAAAAAATCGTCTTTTAAACCGTCTGTAAATGAGCGCAGCCGTTTCAGGAAGTCCTTGTCAAGACAGTATGCCACGTCAAGACGGAGTCCGTCAATGTCAAACTCATCAACCCAGTATTTAACCGCGTCAAAAAGATAACTGATAACTTCCTCGTTGCGGAGATTGATTTTTACAAGGTCATAATTGCCTTCCCAGCCCTCGTACCAAAGTCCGTCGTTATAATTGGAATTACCTCCGAAGTTTATGAAGAACCAGTCACGGTATCGTGAATTTTCGCGGTTTTTGAGTACGTCCTCAAATGCCCAAAAACCTCTGCCCACATGATTGAAAACACCATCAATAACAACCTTTATTCCTTCATCGTGCAGCTTTTCCACAAGCTTTTTAAAGTCGTCATTTGTGCCAAGGCGGCAATCAATTTTCTTATAATCACGGGTATTGTAGCCGTGCGTGTCAGACTCAAATACAGGTGAAAAATAAATTGCATCCGCGCCGAGCTTTTTTATATGAGGAATCCAGTCGTTGACCTTTGTGATTCTGTGTTCTGTCACTGAGTCGTTTTCAAAAGGCGCGCCGCAGAATCCCAATGGATAAATCTGATAAAATACACTTTCATATGCCCACATAATGTTACCTCCGCATTTTGATATAATTATTATAACATTAAATCGATGATTTAGTCAACAGAAATAATCCGCAAAGTTGACAAAGACGCGCCGCTGTGCTAAACTGGTTGTATAATTATTGGGGGTTTATGGAGAATTATGTCGATGAATGAAATTTTAAGAGCCTGCGTTTCTGCGGGTTTGGTTGTTTTCTCAGTATTTATGCTGATGTGGAAAATGAGATTTGCAGGAAGGGGAAAGTTTTTTGAAAACTATTTTTCGCAGAGTCAGACACATAGCCTGAAGGGTATGTGCGCAGTGTTTATTTTGTTTAGCCATATGTGCTCATATCTTGCCGGCACATATCCCGCTTTTTATATTTTCAAATATACGGGAGCAATTATGGTTGCGGGATTTTTTCTTGTTTCGGGATATGGTCTGCAATACAGCGTGATGAATAAAGAAGGATACCTCAAAGGCTTTTTACGGAAACGGCTTCCGGCTATTGCTGTGCCGTATTATATAGCGAATATATTCTATATTGTTACCAATGATATGCCCAAAGCGGATATTATAAAATCCATTTTCGGATACACGTTATGGTATGTTATGGCGATTGCGATTTTTTATATTGGATTTTATATCTGCAACAGGGTATTTAAAAAACATATTGCCGCGATTGCGGTGACAGTATTTATAGCCGCTTATATGGTGATAATGAACAGACTCGGCTTCGGAATATGGTGGTACGTATCATCGCCGTCGTTTTTGCTGGGAATATGGATTTGTCAGCTGAAAGACCGTTTTACCGCGTTTTTCCAAAAGCATTATGCTGTAAAAATACTTATACTTGCGGCGGTGTTTGCAGTAACATATATATATTACAGCCTGTATATTCACGATGAGGGACTTATGAATCCGGTTGTGGCAACGGTGAATACAACGGTATTTTCTTTGCTTGTTGCGGTGTTGTCCATGAAAATTCAGCTTGGTAATCCGATACTTAAATTTGCCGGCAAGCTGTCGCTGGAGCTTTATATCACTCACGCGCTGTGGATTGCGTGGCTGAGAAACGGATTCTGGCATGATATAAGCGGAACGCTTTTCGACGGCGATTTCATGTATATGCTCGGAATCATTGCGGGAACAGTTGTGATGTCCGCGCTGATTAATACAGTATCCGGTATTATATTACACCCAAGCAGAATAATTCCGCATAAAAAACTTGAAAAAAGCGCAAAAATGTGATAAAATAAAACGGTATGAACAAATTCAAAAGGAGTTTTAATTATGTCAGGACATTCAAAATGGAGTACAATTAAACGTAAAAAGGGCGCAAATGACGCGCAGAGAGCCAAGATATTTACTAAGATAGCGCGTGAAATTATCGTTGCGGTAAAGGCAGGCGGACCCGATCCGGATAACAATTCAAGCCTTAAGGACGCAATCGCAAAGGCGCGTTCAAACAATATGCCTAACGACAATATAAACAGAACAATCAAAAAGGCGGCGGGCGATACAGACGGCGCCAACTATGAAAGCATCACATATGAGGGTTACGGTCCTGCCGGTGTTGCGGTAATCGTAAATACTCTGACAGACAACAGAAACAGAACCGCCGCAGATGTGCGTCATGCCTTTGATAAGAACGGCGGCAACATGGGACAAACCGGCTGCGTAAGTTTTATGTTTGACCGGAAGGGCGTTATTGTTATAGAGAATGACGGTCTTGACGAAGACGAAGTTACAATGGATGCTCTTGAGGCAGGCGCGGAGGATATTGAAGTTGATGATGAGGCGGTAGAAATAACAACAGCGCCGTCAGATATGGGCACAGTACGTGACGCACTTGCGGAAAAGTACGCGATTTCATCGGCTGAGGTGAGTATGGTTCCTCAGAATATGACAGAGCTGACGGATGAAGCTCAGATAAAGGCAATGACAAAGATGCTTGATATGCTTGAGGACAATGATGATGTACAGGACGTATACCATAACTGGGATATGCCCGACGAGGAATAAGAATCGCTAATCTCACCGTTAAAACAGAGGTAATTATGAAAAACAGTATTACGAAACTTTTGAAAAACACATGGGGTCTGCTTATATTTGCGCTTCTGAGCGGTTGCGCGTATTATGCGGTTATATTGAAGTTTATATTGTCAAATACAAAGCTTGGCGGCGGACTTCTCGGACTCTTCCTTTTACCGCTGATAATATGCGGCGCGGCGCTTGTGCTTATTAAACTTATAAAGCAGTGCTTTGAAAACGGACGCGAAGGCTCCGCCGTATTCATTTTCTGGATACATATACTTTTTATGATAATCGGCGCGGTGTTTGCGGTTTCGGTATTTATGTAAAAAATGAAGCCGAAACGAACACCTCGCATAAAACAGTAAAGTAAATCATTTTTATGACGTTCCGGTCAAACAGGGCGCATATAAGTTTTATATTCATACCCTTAAATGATGTTTTGAACGTCCAAACAAAAGAGGCGCGGCTCATTAATAGCCGCGTCTCTAATGTTATATGAATGTACTATTTTGTCATCGGAACCATGCCCGACAGGCTGTTCCAAATAAATATTTTGCTGTTTGACGGAGTATCAAACCGCTTTGTTTCGTTCTCCGCGAACAGAATCTCATCCGATTTTACGTTTTTAAGCGCGCCGTTCGCGTCATACTCCGCAATAATCACAGCTACGGTCTGTCCGGCGCCGGTGTTGGTGACGTCCGCGTATGTATCATGCGCGTCCACGGTAAAGCACAGCTCGGAAACAGGCGTCGGCTC
>CAZWLT010000048.1:0-7199 GCA_964634915.1 uncultured Clostridium sp.
TTCTTCCGCGCTTGCCGCTGTCGGCAATACGACACTGCCCGCAACCATAGCGAGCGACAATGCAGCGCAAAGCAGTTTTTTGATTTGTTTTTTCATAACATTAACTCCTTTTCCTTAAAATTTATTTCTATGCAATATTATTTTAATTTTACCACAGTTTTCACAAAAAGAAAAGCAGATTTGTAAAAAAAATTGATTTTTTTACTAATCTGCTCTGATTTTTTATCTTTTTTTACGAAGCATTGCGCCCGCGCATACAGGCTGTACAGTTTTAAACTTAACAGTCTGCTCCGCATGGTTCGCCACGTCAATTTCATTTCCCCTATCGTCTGTCATGCTGTCGATTGTCTGTGTGAAGAACGGTTTCATCGGCTGTATGATTTCAACCTCGTCGCCTTTGAAAAAGCGGTTACGCTGCGATATTGCCGCAATGCCCGTTTCCTCATCGTATGACTGTACTATTCCTACAAGGTCATAGTCACGGATATATGAGCTTGACGTGTAAACCTGTGAATTTTCGTCCGGCTTACCGAAATAAAATCCCGTGGTGTACGGGCGGTGGCTTACTTTACACAATTCCTCATATTCATCCTCGTTGAACACGTAGTTTTCGGGGTCGGAAAAATAACGGTCTATCTCGCGTCTGTACGCGCCCACTACCGTTGCGACATAATACGATGTCTTTACGCGTCCCTCAATTTTAAAACTTGCTATTCCGCTTTGCGCTAATTCCGGTATATGGCGGATTGTACACAAGTCCTTTGAATTAAATATGAAAGTGCCCCTCTCGTTTTCGAATACGTCCATATATTCGCCCGGACGCGTTTCCTCCACAAGCTTATAATTCCAGCGGCACGGATGCGCGCACGCTCCCATATTGGAGTCGCGTCCCGTCATATAGTTAGACAAAAGGCATCTTCCCGAATATGATATACACATCGCGCCGTGTATAAACGCTTCAAGCTCCAAATCCTCCGGAATCTTCCGCTGAAATTCCGCTATCTCGCGAAAAGACATTTCACGCGCAAGCACAACTCTTTTCGCGCCCATCTTATACCACTTTATCGCAGAGCGGTAATTGACGTTGTTCGCCTGCGTGCTTACGTGAATAGGTATTTCGGGCGCAAGCTCCCTCATCATATCGAAAAGTCCCAAATCCGCTATGAGAACCGCGTCAAAGCCCATAGGACGGATTTCTCTGACAAAACCCTCAAATTCCTCTATATCGTCATTATGAGGAAGAATATTCGCGGTAAGGTACACCTTTTTACCGCGGTCATGAGCGTACTTTATCCCCTCACGCATATCCTCCTTTGAAAAGTTTTCCGCAGCGACACGCAAAGAAAACGCTTCACCGCCGATATATACCGCGTCCGCGCCGTAGTCAATCGCTGTTTTCAGTTTTTCAAGGCTCCCGCCCGGCGCTAAAAGTTCAGGTTTTTTCATAGCTTCTTTCCTTTATTTCGCAGACTGTAAATTATTTTAGGTTATAACTATAGCTGCCATTAAGGCGCAATACTTTTCTCAAATTTTTACCGAAACAGCCACGCCGTCGCCCAGCGGCAATAATGACGTTTCCAGTTCCTTATGCTCCATAAGCATATCAACATACTTCCGCAGTCTTTTTACTATGGTTATCTTACGTCTTACAACATGGTTATCGTCAGCCGTCATGCCCTTGTAAAGCACATTGTCCGATATGATGATGCCGCCCTTTTTCAAAAGGCGCACACATTCGTCAAGCATATAGATATAGTGCGCCTTGGGACCGTCAAGGAAAATAATGTCAAACACCTCGTCATCGTCTATATACGAAAGATAATCCTTCGCGTCCGCTTCAATTACAGATATTTTTTCACTGTAACCCGCCTTTTTTATATTCCCGCGCGCAATATGCACCATATCCTCGTTACATTCAAGCGTGGCGATTTCACAGTTGTCCGCTGTCGCCTTAGCCATAAGTATTGAGGAATACCCTATCGCGCAGCCGACTTCAAGGATTTTCTTCGGTTTTGCCGCGCGGCACATAACCGACAAAAATCTTGCCGTTTCCGGCTCCACTATAGGCACGCTGTTTTCCTCGGCATACCTTTCAAGCTCATGCAGAAAATCATCATTATGCACTGTTTCTTTTCGCAGATATTCCGTTATATACGGCGGAACAATGGCATTTAAATCGTATTCTATCGACATATTTTAACCTCATTACTGTTTCATACTATCCTGATTTTCAATCGCGCTGCCGTCAACGCTCATTGTCGGGTCGGAATTGTCCATCGCGGCAACATGCTCCTCATATGTGTTAGAGAATATGTGCGTGCCGTCTTTGCCAAGCACAAAATAATAAGCGTCTGTCGCTTCCGGATAAAGCGCCGCCTCAATGCTCTCTATACCGGGATTACATATAGGACCGATAGGGAATCCCGGATAAATGTATGTATTATACGGAGAATCAATCTGCGTGTCGGCTATTGAAAGCACGGGTTTTCTCTCGCCCAATATGTACTGAACTGTCGCGCATGACTGAAATTTCATTCCGGAATTTCTTCTGTTATAAAATACGCCCGCAACCTTTGCCATTTCTCCGTCACCGGCTTCACGTTCAACTATTGAAGCCATTGTTATAACTTCGTCAACCGTCATTCCCAATTCCGCGGCACGGCTGTAATACTCCTCCTTGAACTGGCTGTCAAACGCGGACAGCATAAGGTCAATTATATCATGCGCGGACATTCCGTTTGGTATTTCATATGTTGCCGGAAAAAGATATCCCTCCATCACTCCGTCACGCTGAGGAAGATTCTGCAAAAACGGATAATCGTAATCAGCGGGATTTAACGCCGCATAGAAATCCTGCCATGACACAATACCCTCCTCGTCAAGCTTCTGGGCAATCTGCTTTACTTCATATCCCTCCGGGATTACAATTCTTGCCGCCTCGCGGCTTGGCGTTACAATAAGATTCAAAATCTGATTATAGCTCATTCCGTCCTTGATTGTTGCGGCGCCCGGCTGAAATTTTCCGTCATATCCTAATATTTTTGACTGTATCTCAAACAAAAACGGATACTTTATAATGCCCTCATCTTCAAGCATCCGCGCGACGGATACTGTTCCGTCACCCTCCGCCACTTCAATATGTCTGCTTCCTTCTTCTATTGTAACACCGAGGCTGTCTTTTAAAAGTATGCCCGCTCCCAAAATACATATAACAATTATAACCGCAATTATTGTAACAGGCACTTTCCATTTTCCGTAGCCCGTTTCACGCACCTTTATTGCCATGTGAGTTTCCTCCCTTTTACATATTGCTCCTATTGTATAACAAATTCTTATTTTCGTCAAGTTTTGCATCTTTTTTGTCATTTTATACGATAACTTGCATGTAAATTTTACATATTAATAATTGAAAAATCATTTGGAATATTATATAATAGACATACTAAGATTATTTTCAAGGAGGACTTTACTAATGGGTTATAAAGAAACATACAACCGCTGGCTGACCAGTCCTGTGGTTGATGACGACACAAAGGCGGAGCTTAAATCAATTGAGGGCAACGAAAAAGAAATAGAAGAAAGATTTTATCGTGACCTTGAATTCGGCACAGCCGGTATGAGAGGTATTATCGGCGCCGGTACAAACAGAATAAACATATATAATGTAAGGCAGGCAAGCCAAGGTGTCGCAAAGTACGTTAATTCACGCGGAGCAGACGCGGCAAACGCCGGCGTTTTAATCGGCTATGATACACGTAACTTTTCACGCGTATTCGCGGAGGAAACAGCAAAGGTTCTTACTGCGGCGGGAATAAAGACATACCTTTTCCCAATCGTACATTCTGTTCCGGAGGTTTCATTCGGAATAAGAGAGCTATGCTGCAGCGCGGGTGTTATGATTACGGCAAGCCACAATCCTAAGGAATACAACGGCTATAAGGTTTACGGGCCTGACGGCGGACAGCTTCCTCCCGATGCGGCAGACGTTGTTGTCGCGGCAATAAACAGCTATGATATATTCGACGATGTTAAGTTCATTTCACTTGACGAGGCAAAAGATAGAGGACTTCTTGAAATCGTAAGCGGCGACCTTGACGAAAAATTCCTTGACGTTGTCCAGACGCAGCAGCAGAATCCCGAAGCTGTAAAAGCCGTCGCGGATACGTTTAAGCTTATCTACACGCCGTTCCACGGCACAGGCTCGCGTCCGGTAAAGGAAATATTAAAGCGCATAGGCTTTAAAAACGTGCTTGTAGTTAAGGAGCAGGACACAGAGGACGGCAACTTCCCTACGGTTAAGTCGCCTAATCCCGAGGACAAGGAAGGCTTTGAAATCGCTATCAGAATGGCAAAGGAAAATGACGTTGACGTTATAATCGGCACGGACCCGGACTGCGACAGAGTCGGTATCGTCGTACGCGACGCGGACGGCGTATACAGAACGCTTACAGGTAATCAGACAGGCGCGTTGCTTGTTGAATATATACTGAAATCAAAGAAGGAAAAGGGTATTCTTCCGGAAAACGGCGTTGTTATCAAGACAATTGTTACAACAGAGCTTGCGGCGGCAATCGCAAAATCATACGGCATTGAAGTAATGAACGTGCTGACAGGCTTCAAATATATCGGTGAAAAGATGACAGAGTTTGCGGAAAAGAAAAACCATACATACCTTATTGGTTTTGAGGAAAGCTACGGCTATCTTGTCGGTACGCACGCGCGCGACAAGGACGGTGTTGTCGCCACAATGCTTATCGCGGAAATGGCGGCATACTACAAGACAAAGGGTATGTCGCTTTACGAGGCTCTTATGGACATATACGAAAAGTACGGATATTACGCGGAAAAGACAGTTTCATTCACAATGCCGGGCAAGGACGGTATGGAAAAAATGTCGAAGCTGCTTTCGGACCTTCGTGAAAATCCGCCTGTAAAGGCGGCGGGCATGGATATCGTGCTTTACACAGACTATCAGGCGCAGACAATAAAGGACACAAAGGGTAATGTTTCGCCGCTTACCGGACTTCCCAAGTCAAACGTATTGAAGTACAGCCTTTCAGACGAAAAGACTTATTTCATTGTAAGACCGTCCGGCACAGAGCCTAAAATCAAAATTTATCTTGGCACATTTGCCGAAAGCTTTGAATCGGCAAACGCGACAATCGAAAAGGTTCTTGCGGACTGCAAGGAGCAGTTTGGACTATAATTCAATTTAAAAGGAACCGTTTGCACGCTGAAAAGAACCGTTTGCGCAAGCGGTTCTTTTTGTATAAAATCATTCCCGTAAAATCCGCCAAAACAAAATTTTATACAATAACGCAATAAAAAATTTACAAAACACTTGACATATCTATGCAAAATAAGGTATAATAAGTATTGTTGTATGGTATGTGCAACTGAGTCCATCAAGTCCGTTTTTCAGAATTGACTTGCCGGAGGGAGGGAAACAACATGTCTGAAGTTAGAGTAAAAGATAACGAATCATTGGATAGCGCGCTTCGCAGATTCAAGCGTCAGTGCGCAAAGTCAGGTGTCATGTCAGAAATCAGAAAGCGTGAACACTATGAAAAGCCAAGCGTTAAGCGTAAGAAGAAGTCTGAAGCAGCAAGAAAGAGAAAGTTCTGATCGCTGTTTTTAAACCTATTAATCGCATAAGTGAATATAAGGAGATGACGTTGATGTCTTTAAAAGAAAAATTAGCAGAAGATTTAAAGTCGTCAATGAAAAACAAGGACACCGTCCGCAAAAATACTGTACAGCTTGTGAGAACAGCAATCTTGCAGGTTGAAAAGGACAAAAAAATAACTCTTGAGGACGAGGATATTATTGAAGTAATTGCAAAGCAGCTAAAGCAGCGCAAAGACTCGCTTCCCGAATATGAAAAGAGTGGCAGAGAGGATTTAATCTCTGAGTTAAAACGAGAAATGGAAGTTTTGATGGAATACCTTCCCGAACAGCTTACAGAGGACGAGCTTCGCCCCATCGTTGAGGCGGCTGTTAAATCAACAGGCGCGTCGTCTATGAAGGATATGGGAAAGGTTATGGCGGCTGTTATGCCACAGGTTAAGGGCAGAGCAGACGGCAGGGCTATAAACGCAATAGCGAAAGCCCTTTTAAAATAACATGAATATCACAGAGAGAGCCTTGAGCTCTCTCTCGTATTGCATTTTGCTGGTATAGCTCAGTTGGTAGAGCAGCTCATTCGTAATGAGCAGGCCGCGGGTTCGAGTCCCATTACCAGCTCCATTTAAAAAAACCGCTTAAACGCTATGTTTGGGCGGTATTTTTTTATTTTCATCATTTAGTTGACAAAAACGTAAAATTAGAGTATAATATAAGTGAATCAAAGATAATATAATGCTATATAGGCTGATTTTCAGCTTATGAGATATGCTCATAGAACGTGAGCGGTAAATAAAAAAAGTTCATTGAGAAGATTTTGTCATAGAGCGTGACAAAGTGAAAATAAAGAAAGCTCACTGAGAAGAGCCCCTTGTAAAAGGGGCTTATTTCATTTAATGGTGTAAGGTATGAAATACATATTTTTAACAAAGAAATTTTATGACGATTATAAAGATTGTCCGGAAATTGAGAAAAAGCAAGACAGACCCTATCTGCAAGCATGCATAGAGATTGACAATAAAATCTATGCTGTTCCATTGCGTTCACACATAACACATGAATATGTACTGTGGAGTGATAAAGAAAACAACTGCGGTTTAGATTTTTCTAAAGCTGTATTACTGTTAAAGCCTGATGAATATATTGATAATGAACGCTCACCATATATACGCCCGAATGAATTTAAAAATCTTAAGGGAAAAGAATATGAGGCGGAGCAGAAATTAAAGAAGTATATTAAGAAATACAAAAAGGCTAAATCAAAATTACAATTCAGAGAAAATCAGATATTATGCAGATATTCAACACTTCAATATTTTGAGGAATATCTATAAAAATTCTGTCCGTTATTTGACCATTATGAGGGTAAAAACAACGGGCAAAATGAGAAATGACATAAAAAGTATCTTGCAAAAAACGGCTTACTTATGCGATTTGCGTCACATTATGAAATGGTAAGGAAAAATATTTTCTTGTTTCGTAATGAGCAGGCCGCGGGTTCGAGTCCCATTACCAGCTCCATAAAATTGTCCCCGAACTTAGCTCTATTGCTTTGTTCGGGGACTTTTTTTATTAGA
>CAZWLT010000048.1:7299-10674 GCA_964634915.1 uncultured Clostridium sp.
AAAATTGTCCCCGAACTTAGCTCTATTGCTTTGTTCGGGGACTTTTTTTATTAGAATAAACCCATACCGCCATATGAAATAACTATCGCCGCAAATACGATTGAAACCATTGAAAGCAGCTTGATAAGGATATTAACCGATGGACCGGAAGTATCCTTGAATGGGTCGCCGACTGTATCGCCGACAACAGCAGCCTTATGATTTTCGCTGCCCTTGCCGCCGAAGTTACCGGCCTCGATATACTTCTTTGCGTTATCCCAAGCGCCGCCTGAGTTAGCCATCATAATAGCAAGAGCAAATCCTGAAATAAGCGCGCCGGCAAGCATACCTACAACACCGTTTACGCCAAGCACAATACCGACAATAATCGGCGCCACAATGCCGAGCGCGGCAGGCAAAATCATTTCCTTAAGAGAAGACTTTGTACATATATCAACGCATGTTTCATAATCCGCCTCTGCCTTACCTTCCATAAGACCCTTGATTTCTCTGAACTGACGTCTTACCTCAATAACAATCTTCTGCGCCGCGCGTCCGACAGCCTTCATTGTCATGGCGCTGAACAGGAACGGAAGCATCGCGCCCACAAACAAACCGATAAGCACAGCCGGATTTGTTATTTCAAGATGCAGCTTATCCGCCGGAATCTTGTTTACATATGAAACGATAAGCGCAAGAGCTGTAAGAGCGGCAGAGCCGATAGCAAAGCCTTTACCTGTAGCGGCGGTTGTGTTGCCGAGTGAGTCAAGAGCGTCTGTTCTTTCACGCACAACCTCAGGAAGTCCTGACATTTCCGCAATACCGCCGGCATTGTCCGCAACCGGTCCGTACGCGTCCGTAGCAAGAGTTATACCAAGTGTTGAAAGCATACCTACAGCTGAAAGACCGACACCGTAAAGTCCGCTTGCAAATCCGTCACCGCTAAGTTCGCCGCCGGCTGTGAAGAAGCTGACGATGATTGAAATACCGATAATAATTACAGGAATGGCCGTTGACGACATACCAAGAGCGATACCGTCAATAATAATCGTAGCCGAGCCTGTTTCTGACGAAGCAGACAATTTCTTTGTCGGATTATATGAATCTGATGTGTAATACTCTGTGAAGAAGCCTATCAGCACACCCGCGACAAGTCCTGAAATAACTGCCCAGAATACATTGGAGTTTTCAGGAAGAAGTGTGAATATAAGCGCTGCCGCGCCGATTGCGGAAAGAATTGACGCGATGTATGTACCGCGGCGAAGCGAGCCAAGAAGCGCTTTCTGATTTGCGCCCTCCTTTGTTGAAACAAAGAATGTGCCTATAATTGACGCGATTATACCTATTGCCGCGATAAGCATCGGCACAAGCACGCCGTTAAAGCCAAGATTGGCAGCGGTTGCAAGAGCGCCGCATGAAATTACCGAACCAACATATGATTCGTAAAGGTCAGCGCCCATACCGGCAACGTCGCCGACATTATCACCTACATTATCCGCAATACAAGCAGGGTTTCTCGGGTCATCCTCGGGAATACCCGCCTCAACCTTACCGACAAGGTCAGCGCCGACGTCAGCAGCCTTCGTGAAAATACCGCCGCCGACACGCGCAAACAATGCCATTGAGCTTGCACCCATACCAAACGTAAGCATAGCAGACATAATATCATCAACACCAAGCTTAAATATAAACTTCAGAATCATAAACCATCCGCTTATATCGAGAAGACCAAGACCAACGACAGTAAGACCCATAACCGAGCCTGACGCAAAAGCAATTTTAAGACCTTTATTAAGTCCCTGCTGCGCGCCGTTTGCGGTTCTTGTGTTCGCGTATGTTGCAATCTTCATGCCGATGAAGCCTGAAAGTCCCGAGAAAAATCCGCCTGTCAGGAATGCGAACGGTACGTACGGTGTAAGGAAGCCCGTGAACGAAAGAACAAGCAGTATAATAAACATGATAGCGAAGAAAATACCTACAGTTTTATACTGACGCTTCAGATATGCCATAGCGCCCTTACGGATTTTGGCGCCAATATTCTTCATTGTTTCTGTACCTTCCGGCTTTTTCTTGACACTGTAAAAGTTGACGCAAGAGAAAACCAATGCAAGCACAGCACAGATAAATACTGCTATTGGCGCGATTGTTTCTAAGTTGTTCATTTGAATAACCCCTTCCATATTTTATTTATGTATCCATTTTATTACATATATATGCCAATAGTCAATAGAAAAAACAAAATTGTAATTTAATATTGACAAAATTGTTGCATTAGCATAAAATTATATAGTAATAAAATAATAATTGGAGAGTAACTTAATGAATATAAGGAAAACGGCTACACTGCTTACCGCATTTCTTTTTATAGCTGCAATTGTATGGGGACTTATAAGCGGTCATCGTGAAAAAATAAGAGAAGAAAAAGAATATACGCCTGATGTGCGGACGGTTACAATAACGGCTGTAGGCGACTGCACGCTCGCCACCGATGTTAATATGTCCGGCGAAGGCAGCTTTGCGGCATACGCCTCCAACGCAAACGGAGATTATTCATATTTTCTTAAAAATGTCGCGCCTGTATTTTCAGAAGACGACCTCACAATCGTAAACTTTGAGGGAACGCTTTCAAATCAGGGCTCAAGACTTGATAAAGAATTCGCATTCCGCGGTAAACCGGAATACGTCAAGGTTCTTACCACGTCAAGCGTTGAGGCTGCAAACCTTGCAAACAACCACAGCGCCGATTACGGAGATGTGAGTCTTACCGATACAATAAAATATCTCAACGAAGCCGGTATCACGAACTTTATCGGTACTAATACCGCTATACGTGAGATAAACGGAATTTCTGTCGGTCTGGTCGGCATAGACGCGCTTAGCGAAGAAGAAGCCGCAAAAACCGAAAAGGCTATCGGCTCTGTAAAATCACTCGGCGCGCAGCTTGTAATCGTAAGCATGCACTGGGGCGAAGAAAAAGCCACCGCTCCAAACGAAGCGCAAATTGAGCTTGCGCACAAAGCCATTGACTGCGGCGCTGATTTGGTTATCGGAACACACCCTCACGTTCTTCAGGGAATTGAGAAGTATAATGACAGATACATTGCATACAGTCTTGGAAATTTCTGCTTCGGCGGAAATGACAACCCATCTGACAAGGACACTGTTATATACAGACAGGTATTCACTTTTATTGACGGAATTCTTCAGCTTGATGATAATATGACGCTCATTCCGGCAACAGTTTCCGGAAATGACGAATACAATGATTATCAACCCGCAATCGCAACAGGCGAAAGAAAAGTTCAGATACAGAATAAACTGCTCGGATACTCGCAAGCGCTTGGAATGCAGACACTTAATTTCAGATAGCAAAGAATAATAAAAAGGGGCTGTCAC